>CBFDBL010000429.1:0-5863 GCA_965603035.1 uncultured bacterium | reverse complement strand
AAAGGACGCTTGCGGACCTGTTGAAGTCCGTAAGCTACGCGACAGGCATCTTCGGCAAGTGGCACAACGGGGCGATCGACCCGCGGTTCCACCCCCTGCGCCGCGGCTTCGACGAGTTCACAGGCTTCCGCGGCGGGATCTGCAAGTACTGGGACTGGGTGATCGAGCGCGGCGGCGTCTACCAGCGCAGCGACGGCCGCTACCTGACCGACCTGCTGACCGAGGAGGCCGTGGACTTCATCGACCGCCACCGCCGCGAGCCCTTCTTCCTCTACGTGCCCTACAACGCGCCCCACACCCCGCTCGAGTGCCCCGACGAGGACGTCAAGCCGTTCCTCGCGACCGGCAGGTTCACCCGCGCCGTGAGCACGATCTACGGGATGAACGCGCGGGCGGACAGGGGGGTCGGCCGCATCCTCGACCGCCTGCGCCAGCACGGGCTCGCGCGCGACACCCTCGTGCTCTTCACCAGCGACAACGGCCCCATGTTCAGCGGCCGCGGGCAGGGCGACACGCGGCGCTTCAACGGCCGCTTCGCCGGCAGCAAGGGCAGCGTGCTCGAGGGCGGCATCCGCGTGCCCGCCGTCGTCCGCTGGCCGGCGGGGCTGAAGGGCGGCCGCGAGGTCGGCGCCATGATGCACTTCGTGGACTGGCTGCCGACGCTGCTCGGGGTCGCGGGCATCCCGCTGCCGCCGGAGCTCGAGCTCGACGGGCAGGATGCGCTTGGCGTGCTGCGCGGCGAGGCGCCCGAGACGGTGCCGCCGCGCTTCTGGCAGTGGAACCGCTATGCGCCGGTCGCGCGCTGCAACGCGGCGATGAGGGACGGGCCGTGGAAGCTCGTCTATCCCGCCATCCCCGAGACGCTCCGCAAGCTCCAGGACGACAACGTCCGCTCCCGCCAGCTCTGGGACCGGCCCGAGGAGCTGACGAAGACCTGGGGCGACGAGCACGTCGAGAGGACCCTTTCGCCGCCGCGCCCTCCCCTCCTCTACCACCTCGGCAACGACCCCTGCGAGCGCCGCGACCTTGCCGCAGCGCACCCCGATCGCGTCCGTCGGATGCAGCGTCAGGTCGAGGCGTGGTGGGAGTCCGTGCACCGCGACCGGGCGGCCATCGACGACTGAGGCCGCTGCCCCCGGCGTGCCCGCGGGGGGTTGGATTCTCGCCATAGGGTCGATTTCTCGCCACTAGTGTTTCGGGCGTTCCGCGGCGGCTACAGCGACTCGAGGTAGAGGCGGCGCGCCTCTCCCTCCCCCTACTCCTGCTGCTACTCGTCCCGATGCTCCAGCGTCGGGATGGACATGACCACGCTCCAGCGTGGAGGAACGGAGTAAGGGCCTAGTCCGCCCAGTGACGCTGGAGCGTCGTCGGCCCCGTCCCGACGCTGGAGCATCGGGACGAGTGCAGGGGGGCCTCACAGGCTTTCAAGATAGAGCCGGCGGATGTCGTCGTCGCCGAAGTCGGGGCCGAAGACCTTGGCGAGACGCTCGCGGCTGACGGCGGCCATGAGGTCGGGGATCTGGGCCTCGGTGATCCCGTGCTCGCCCATGCGGGTCTTGAGGCCGACGCGGCGGAGCCAGGCCTCGACGGCGTCGAGGATCGCCACATCGGCGGCGCCGGGCGCGAGGCCCATGATGACGGCGAACTCGGCGCGCCGCTCGGGCATGCGGCGCAGGCTCTCGCGGGTGATGACGCGCATCACGGTGGCGAGCGACTCGCCGTGGCTGACCCCCGCGACGGCGCCCTGGGGCAGGCCGAAGATGTGGAGCGCGGCCTCGCCGCCAGGCGGGCAGAGCGCGATCCCCGCCTGGGTCGCGGCCCACGAGAGCGCGGTCCGGGCACCGCGGTTCGCCGGCTCGCGGACCGCCGTCTCGAGGTGCTGGACCACGGAGCGCATGGCGGTGATCGTGAGCAGGTGGACGAGGCCGAAGAGCCGTCCGCCGAAGTAGCGCTCGTAGGCGTGGGTGAGCGCGTCGAAGCCCGTGGCGGCCGTGAGCAGCGGCGGCATCGAGACGGTCAGCTCGGGATCGACGAGCGCCACGGCTGGATAGACCCGCGGGTCGCGGATGGGCGCCTTCCTCCGCAGCGCCCGGTTCGTCATCACGGCGACGAGGGTCACCTCGCTGCCCGTCCCGGCCGTCGTCGGCACGGCGAGCAGGGGCAGGGTCTCCGGCCCGCCCATGCGGCGGTCGTCGCCCGCCTCGATGGTGAACTCCCAGGCCGCGCCCGCGTTGCCGGCGAGCAGGCAGAGGGCCTTGGCGGTGTCCATCGCGCTGCCGCCGCCGACGGCGACCAGGAAGTCGAAGCCGCCCTCGCGCACCATCGGCGCCGCGGCGTCGATGCCCTCGACGCTCGGGTCCGGCTCCGCGCCGTCCCACACCTCGAGCTCGATGCCGCCGGCGCGCAGCAGCTCGGCGACGCGCTCGCCGTGCGGCAGGTCGCGCATCGTCACCAGCAGCGCGCGTTTGCCCAGCGGCGCCGCCAGCTCGCCGGCGCGCGCGACGGCGCCCCAGCCGAAGACGACGCGGGTCGGAAGGTGGAAGTCCAGCGGCTCCATCTCCAGTGACATCGACGTGCTCCTCCGTGTCTCGCGACAGCAAGGGCGCCCGAACTGGAAAGCCGCTCACGCCCGCTCGCCGAACTCGCTAGAGCGCGCGGAGGCGCAGAGGGAAGAAGACGGAGTTCTGGCCCGCCGCAGGCGCCGAGCAAGCTGGTCGGCGTCTCCGCCTCAGAGACGCCGACCAGAACCTCTTTCTCCTCTCCTCTCTGCGCCTCTGCGCCCTCTGCGTGAGACCCCTCTTCCGTTCGCCCCATCACTCCCATTTGAACTTGAAGAACTCGCCGTCGCCCGGGGCGAGGGGGAAGGAGAAGAGTTCGCCGGGCTCGAAGGGCGCCCAAGCGCCCGCCTTGCGGTCAAACTGCCAGGCCTCGACGGGCTTGCCGGTCCTGGCGAGGGCGAGGACCATGCCCTGCCAGGCGAAGGCGTTGTGATTGGCGACGTAGACCGCGTCGGAGCCGTCGGCGTGCTTGAAGAAGCCGACGACCGCCTCGCCCTGCTTGACCTGGAGCCAGTGGTCGGCGGGGAAGGGCTTGAGGGCGCCTGGCAGGCCGGCCTTCTTGTCCTGGTTGTCCGGCGTGCGCGAGGTGGGCGTCGAGAAGACGGCGACCGGGCGGCCGATCTTCATCAGCTCGGGCCACAGGGTGCGCATCTTGCGGCCGATGCGGCAGAAGTGGTGGTCGGCGTTCCACCGCCCCTCCTTGTCGAGCGGGCCGCCGAGGAACCAGATGACGACCTTGAGGCCGTGCGCGATCGACGTGTTGAGCGTGTACATGTTGCGGTTGTAGTCGTGGATGTAGATCCAGCGCCCCAGCCACGCGTCGCGCTCGTTGAGCAGGCCCTGGTACCACGAGAGCAGCGCGAAGTGCCAGTGCATCCCCCGCCGCCAGTGGTAGTCGTAGTAGCCGAACACCCCCGGGTTGCCGGCGATGGCCTGGGGGTAGTGGTTCTGGTAGGTGCCGACCCACACGGGGTGGGTCGGGTCCCACTTGCGGAGCAGGCCGAGGTAGTGGTTGATGTCCTTGCCCTCGGGGCGGCCGAAGAAGGCGAGCTTCTCGTTCCACAGGTTGTAGCCCCACACGCCCTTGCTGCCGCGGACCTTCTCACAGAGGGCCTTGACGGCGGCCTGCTGGGCGGGCCGGCGAATGTCGGTCTCGGCGCCCTCCTTCCAGGCGAGGACGTCGATCATCATCTTCACGCCGACCTTGCGGCACAGCGGCACCCGCCAGTCGCGGTAGACGCAGTGGATGGTGTTGTAGCCCGCGCCCTTGAGTTGGACGAGGAGCTGCTCGAACCGCCGCTCGTCCTGGGGGAAGTGGTCCACCGTGCCGTAGCCGACCGAGAAGACGTAGGCGAACTCCGTCGGCGGAGGTGGCCCAGCCGGCTTCGACGCCTCGCCCGCCGCGACGCCCAGGCAGCATCCCAGCGCGATGGCGACGGACAGGCCGTGACGCAGGTGGATCATGCCGCGTGCTCCCTGCCAGATGGAAGCGGCGGCCAGGGGCACCCTGACCGCCGCTTCGGGTTCCGAGCGTCGCGCCGCGGCGTCAGACCTTGTCGGGCACGACGTAGGGCTTGCGGTACTTGCGGGTGAGCATGGCCGTGGCCGCGGCGGGCGCGTCCACGAGCTTCTCGGTCTCGGGGTCGAACTTCAGGGCGAGCCCGAGGCGGCCCTCCCACTCGCCGAGCTTGAGCTTGCGGGTCTCGGTCAGGTGCTTGCGCAGCCGTGCCCAGGCCTCGTTGGGGTGGTCCTGCTCGAAGGGCTTGTCGAGGCTGCCGAGCTTGACCTTCTTGCCGAGGCGGTAGGAGATGTTGCCCAGGTGGCAGATGGAGGCCGAGTAGTGGCCTTCCTCGAAGGTGGCGTTGAGCTCCTCCTTCTTGCGGCTGCGCACGCAGGCGATGAAGTTGCCGAAGTTGCCGCCGGGGAAGACGTGGACGTCCACCTTGGGCAGCGGCGCCGTCTTGCCGCCGCCGTCCTTGGGGTAGAACTTGCGGCCGTCCACGACGAGGCCGGCCTCGTAGAGGAAGTCGTTGCTCACCCGCCGGGTCTTGCCGCTGACGAGGCCGCAGACCTCGAAGACCATGAGGGTCTCGCCGTAGTCGTAGACGGTGAGCTGGGTGTTGGGCGTCTGGCCCTGGTCGTGGTAGCCGATGCGGCCGCCGATGCTGAAGACGGCGAGCGGGTGGGTGGCGCCGGGGATGGCCCAGCGGGCGACGTCGGTCTGGTGCACGCCCTGGTTGCCGATCTCGCCGCTGCCGAAGTCCCAGAACCAGTGCCAGTTGTAGTGGACCAGATTCTCGTGGTAGGGCTGCATGCGTGCGGGGCCGAGCCAGAGGTCCCACGAGAGCCACTCGGGCGGCTGCTTGGGCTCCTTGGTCTTGATGCTGCCGCGGGGCTTGCTGGCGAAGCCGTGGCTGACGAGCAGCTTGCCGAGCTTGCCGCTCTTGGTGAGCTGGAGCATCTTGGCCCAGTGGCTGTCGCTGCGGCGCTGGGTGCCGGTCTGGACGATCTGCTTGCTCCTGGCCACCAGGTCGGTGCAGATGCGTCCCTCGAAGATGTTGTGGGTCGCGGGCTTCTCGACGTAGACGTCCTTGCCGGCCTGGACGGCCCAGAGGGTCATCAGGGTGTGCCAGTGGTTGGGTGTGGCGATGGAGATGGCGTCGAGCTCTTTGTCGTCCAGCGCGGTGCGGATGTCCTGCGTGGCCTTGGGCGCGCGGCTCTCCGCGGCTTTCCTGTACGCGGCGAGCTTCTGCTCGTACTCCTTCCGCGCCTGGTCCTTCTCCTCGCGCGAGGCGTTCTTGGGCAGCTTGGGCTCCCTGATGCCGTCCGCGCGCGCCATGGGCTTGACGATGGCGCTCAGCCCGCGCTTGCGGCCGTTGGCCGCGCGGTTCATGTCCACGTCCACCGACCAGGTGACCTCGACGTCCTTCATGCCCATCCAGGTGCCGAGGTGCCCGCCGCCGCGACCGCCGACCCCGACCACCCCGATGTTCACGCGATTGCTCGCGCCGAGCACGGGCCGCGACGCCACCCCGACGATGAACGTCGCGCCCGCCGCCGTCAGCGAGCCCTTCAGGAACGTCCGCCGATTCACGTTCGCCATCTGCCCGTCTCCACAAGAGGATCGAAGCGCCCACACCGCGCAGTGTATTGAAGCGGACCGCCGCCCCGCGTGCAAGGTGGGATCGGCCATGCGGGTCCCGAAGGAGGCGACGGAACCGTATTCCCGGATTTGCGCAAATCCGGGAATGGCAACTCCCGCCGACCACCGCGCGACCTGCTCGGCGGCGGGCCCCGCCGCCTCG
>CBFDBL010000428.1:0-5867 GCA_965603035.1 uncultured bacterium | reverse complement strand
CACGTCCACCACCCCTTCTTCCTCCGCGTCCGCACCCGCCCCGACACCGCGCCGGGCGTCTACCGAGGCACCATCACCGCCGAGGCCGGCAATGCGAAGCCGACCAGGCTGACCCTCGAGGTCAAGGTCTGGCCCTACGCCATCCCGAGGCGGTGGAACTTCCACACCATGGGCCAGTTCGTCTGGGACAAGGCGGGCCGTTTCCACGGCAAGGAGTTCGACGACAAGCTCATCCGCCGCTACTACGACTTCCTGCTCGACCATCGCTTCGCCCCGACCGAGCAGTACATCCCCATCCTGTCGCCGCGCCGCGACCTCGCCTACTGCCTCGAGCGGGGGATGAACACGGTGTACCTGAGCGGCAACTTCCGCGGCACCGACGGCGAGATGGCCCAGCTTGCGGGCCGCTACGAGACGGTGAAGAAGCTGGGCGCGCTCGACACCGCCCTGGTCTACATCGGCGACGAGACCAGCAAGTGGGCCGAGATGCACCGCCGTGCCGCGCTCGTCCACGCCCGCCTGCCCGGCGTCCAGGTGATGATCGGCGGCAGCTTCCCCCGCGACGAGCTGCTCGGCCATATCGACGTCTACGACCCGCAGATCGGCGGGAAGAGCAAGGTCTACAGCCTCCACGAGGAGAACGCCGGGCTCATCGCCGAGTCGCAGGCGCGCGGCGAGGAGTTCTACTGGTACGTCGCCGCCGGCCCCGCCTTCCCCTACCCGAACGTCCAGGTCGAGTACCCCCTCATCGCGTCGCGGGTGCTCTTCTGGATGACGTGGAAGTACCGCGTCACGGGCTTCGAGTACTACTGCTACAACATCTGGGAGCGGAACTTCGCCGCCGACCCCGCGCAGCGCTATCCGAAGGTCAAGTGGAAGGCCGACGGCTGGAGCCGCGGCTGGCCCTCCAACGGCGACGGCATGCTCTTCTACCCCGGGCCGATCTCCTCGCTGCGCTTCGAGGCCATCCGCGACGGCATCGAGGACTGGGAGAGCCACCTCGTCCTCCGCGACTGCCTCGAGGCCCTCGGGGACAAGGACGCCGCCCTCGCTGCCAAGGCCCGGAAGCTGCTCGCCGTGGGCGACGACATCGTGGCAGGCTTCAAGCAGTACACCATGGACCCCGACCTGCTGCTCGCGCGCCGCGAGGCGCTGGGCGACGCGATCGCCCGCTGCATGGCCATTGTCGGGCTCGAAGCGGTCGAGCGGGCGGCCGCGGTCCGCGTTGCGCGCGAGGCCGCGCGGCGCCGCGGCATGCTCCGCGAGCGACATCTCGCCGCCTGCAAGAAACTCGGGCCCGAACCGCTGTCCCAGAGCCAATGGGACGCGCTCTGGCCGAAGAGGAGCACGCCATGAGGCTGGCACGATCGCTGGCCTGCCTTGTCACGGCCGCCGTCTCTGTCGCCCTCTACTGGCTACCCAGCGTGGCTCTCGCCGGCGAGACCGTGCGGCTGAAGGCCACGGCCGACGTCTGGCTGTCCGACGCGGTCGCGCAGGAGCGCAACAGCAGCTCGGGCAAGTGCCCGCGCTTCAAGCTCAAGACCATCCAGGAGATGGCGGCCATCCGCTTCGACGCCTCGCCCGCCAGGGGCCGCGAGGTGCTCGAGGCCACGCTGTTCCTGCGCCGCGCCAGCAGCGACCAGCTCCGCTACGTGCGCGTCTCGACCGTCAACGGCGACTGGGTGGAAGGGAGCGGCGCCGGCGCCTACGGCCCGCCCGACGGCGCGACCTTCCTGTTCGCCGAGGGGAAGACGAAGCGCCCCTGGGCATGGCCGGGTTCGCAGTTCTGCGACGTCGTCATGGGCTCGGGCCACAGCCTCGTGACCTGGGCCGAGCGCAAGGAGCTGCCCGACGGCTGGATCGCGGTCGCGCTCACGCCCGAGCTGGTCTACGCCCTCGTGGCCGGCGACACCGACGGCCTCGCCGTCATGGACGGCGGCACCCTCGCCTACCACAACAACATGATCCACAGCGTCCAGTCGCGCGGCGGCGCGCCCTACATCGAGGTCGAGCTGGGCAAGCCGCTCGCCGAGGCGCCCGCCAGGCCCAAGGTGAAGGCAGAGCCCGCTCCCCCTCGGGCGGGCCTGGACACCGGCGCCCTCCAGCTCACCATCGCGCACGACCCCCGCGCCTTCTGCTGGCGACTGAAGCTCAACGGCAAGCCCGTCGAGCGGTGGCGCGTGCCGCACCCCGAGCCGACAGGCCCTACGGTCTTCCGTCTCGAGGCGTTGAAGCCGTCGGGGAAGTGCGACCTCGAGGTCGTGGCCGTGTCGCCCGGCGGCGTCGCCTCGCCCATCGAGAAGCTCACGGCGACCGCCTCACCCGCGCTGCTCGAAGCCCCCTCCCTCGGCAAACTCACCCGGCCCGTGCAGGTCACACGCCCTTTGCCAGACGCCCGAATGTGGGTCTGCGCGGTGCCCCCGCTCGTCAAGCTCAGCCCCGAACGGCCCCAAGCCATGTTCGGCGACATGGCGGGTCTGTTCTCCAATGCCGTGTGGGACGGCCAGGCAGTGAAGCTTTCCGGGGCGCGCGGCGAGACGGTGTCCTTCCAGGCTTGCATCGTGAACGGCGCGGCCGAACCGCTGCGGAACGTGCGCGTCATCCCGCAGGAGCTGAAGAGCAAGGAAGGCAAGATCATTGGCGGCGGGATGATCGAGGTCTTCAAGAACTGGTATGCGGAGAACCGCAAGGGCCAGTGGCAGCCCGCCTACTGCGTGCCCCTGCCTGCCAGCGGGTCCTTCGACATCCCCGACCCCCAGCGCAAGCTGCCGAAGCAGCGAAACCAGACCGTCTATGTGGACGTCTTCATCCCGAAGGACGCCTCGCCGGGCGCCTACTCAGGTGGCCTCCTCGTCCAGGCAGACGGCGTCGAGCCGCCCATCCGGCTCCGCGTCGAGCTGACCGTCTACGACTTTGCCCTGCCCGACCGCCTGAGCTTCTGGCCCGAGCTCAACGCCTATCGCATCCCGCCGAATGCCCACGACTGCTACCGCCTCGCCCACGAGCATCGCTGCGTGGCCAACTACTGGCGATGGACGCCGCAGCTCCGCGGCTCGGGCAAGAGCATCGAGGTCGTCTGGGACCGCTACGACCGCCAGGTCGGCCCGCTGCTCACCGGCGAGGCCTTCAAGGAGAACCGCCGCGCCGGCGTGCCCGTCCGCGTCCTGTACCTGCCCTTCGAGGATAGCTGGCCCACGCCGCTCTCGAAGCAGACCTACAACTACCAGGGCCACTGGCCCCGACGCGGCGAGGACAAGAAGTGGATCACCGAGCATTACCTCGAGGCGCCCTACATCGGCGACGCGCTGAGCCAGGACTACAAGGACGCCTTCCTCGCCGTCCAGCGCCAGTTCATCGAGCACTTCAAGGCCAAGGGCTACACGCGCACCGAGATGCAGTGCTTCTACGGCGGCAAGAACACTCACCGCATCCAGTACGGCAGCAACATGTGGTGGACCACCGACGAGCCCTATCACTGGGACGACTGGCTGGCGCTCCAGTTCTTCTGCCGCCTCTGGACGCAGGGGCGCGGGGCCGCCGACCCAAGGCTCTGGGTCGCCCGTGCCGACATCTCGCGCCCGCAGTGGCAGGGCCGCGTGCTCGACGGGATCGTGGGCCCCGTCTACTTCGGGGCCGGCGCCTTCACCCCGCCGCCCATGGTCCGCCGCTGCCGGACCCTCGCCGACGAGACGGGCCTGGAGCGCAGGATGTACGGCTCGGCCAACAAGGACGACGAGAGCAACACCCGCTCGGTCGTCTGGTGCCTCAACGCCTGGCTCAACGGCGCCAACGCCGTACTGCCCTGGCAGACCCTCGGCAGCGAACGCTCCCTCGACGTGAACGACCGCGGCGCCGGCGGCGGCAACGCGCTCATCGTGCCCGCCAAGCGGCTCGGCCACACCGCCGTCGCCGACCTGCGCCTCAAGGCGCTCCGCGACGGCCAGCAGCTCGTCGAGTACCTCGCCCTGCTCGCCGAACGCCGCAAGCTCTCCCGCGCGCAGCTCAAGGCCATGCTCCACCGCGTCGTCAAGCTCGAAGGCGGCACCCGCGCGGGCACGGGCCTCGACAACGCCGACGCCCTCCAGTTCGGCACGCTCCGAGCCTGGCAGCTCGCCGAGCTGCGCCGCGCCCTCGCGAAGCTCATCGCGACGCAGTGAGAGCCCCCGTGCCGCGACCCGCTCGCACCGCCCCGGGGCGGCGCGAGCGGGTCGGCAGCGAGCTGCACGGCTCAGAGCTGCGGGGGCATCCCCACGGATCATCTCCCTGCTGACGCTGCCGACTCGATGCGGTAGAGGTGCGTCCTGGTTCTCAGCAAGAGAGCCTTGCCCGAGACGGCGGGTGAGGCCATGAGGCCGGAGTCGAGCGCGTTGGTCGCGAGCACCTCGTATCTCCGTCCGGCCCTCAGGACGGTCGCGGTCCCGCGCTGGCTGAACAGATAGATGCGCCCGTCGGCGTAGAGGGGCGACGCGAGGTGGTTCCCGCCGATCCGCTCCCGCCAGACCGGCTTCCCCGTGGCCAGCTCCAGGCACGTGGCCACGCCGTTGTCGCTGACCATGTAGAGCAGGCCGTCCACGACCAGCGGCGAGGGCGTCTTGGGGACGTCCCGGCGGACCTTCCACGCCACGTGGGTGTCGGTCACGTCGCCCCGGCCGTCGGGGCGGACGGCCCAGAGCTGCGGCCCGCCGAGGCCGGTGCAGAAGACGACGAGGCCCTGGCCGAACACCGGCCGCAGGACGGCCGTGTGGGCGCCGTGGCGGACCTTCCACAGCTCCTTGCCCGTGCGCGGGTCGTAGGCGAACGCACACGTCGAGCCGGGGCTGATCATCTGCGGCTGCCCGCCGACGTCGATGACGAGCGGCGTCGAGAAGGCCTTGCGGAAGTCGCCCTCCCGCTTCGGTCTGCCCTGGGCGTCGAGGTCGTGCCACACCGTCGAGCGTCCGGTCTTCCACACAGTGCGGCCCGACGTCTTGTCGAGCGCGACCAGGTACTGCTGATCGACGCCGTCCATGGTCAGGATGAGGAGCTGCTCGAAGAGGATGACGGACGAGCCCGGGCCGCGGTAGTGGCGGCAGGGCAGGTCGCGGCGCTGCCAGAGCACCTTGCCGGTCTCGGCGTCGAGGCACGCGGTGCCGTAGCTGCCGAAGTGGATGTAGACTCGGCCCTGCTCGATCGCGGGCGAGGGGGAGGCATAGGCGTTCACGTTGTTGCCGAGCGGCTCGGGCTCGTCGGCGTGGAAGAGCTTCTGGTTGAGGCGGATGCGGCCGGTCGCGGCGTCGACGCAGATGGCGAAGAAGTCGTGGCCGCCCTTCGTGGCCGTGGTGAGCCACACGCGCCCGCCCATGACCACGGGCGTGGACCAGCCGCGATGGGGGATCGCCGCCTTCCACCGGACGCTCTCGGTCTCGCTCCAGCGGAGCGGGAGGCCGCGCGGCCGCGCGTCGCCGGGTGCCGAGGCATGGCCGTTGGCCCAGGGGCCGCGGAACTCCGGCCAGTCCGCCCGCGCGCGCGCAGGGCCAAGGAGAAGGAACACGGTGAGCGGGATGGAGAGCAAGGGTGCACGCATGTGAGTCCTTCGCAAGAGAGCTTCCCGGGCCTTCGCGAAACCGTGTGTGAGCGGGCGGAAGCGCTGAGCCTACCGCTTGCCACCGAAGCAGAGCACCTCGCCGCCGTTCGTCGAGAGGTAGAGCCGCCCGCCCGCCGCGGCCATGCCGTCGTACACCGGGGCGGCGGCGAGCGCGTGCTCCGCCAGACGCTTGCCGTCCTTCCTCGAAAGCACGACGAGCACACCGCCCTTGCGGGCCAGCACCACCGACAGCACGGCCAGCTTTATTGCGACCGGCGCCCGGGCTGGCGAGGCCGTGACTTCA
>CBFDBL010000427.1:0-5869 GCA_965603035.1 uncultured bacterium | reverse complement strand
CCAGCCAGGGATACAATCCGCATGTGTGATGTTCGGCAATCAGCAGACAGGAAGCGGCCTGCCCCTTGAGCGGCTCGCCGACCAGCACGCCGTTCTCGAAGAACGCGAGCGGCGGCGCCTGATGGCCCCGGGGGATCAGGTAGGAGTAGTCGAACCCCCAGCGGAGGGGGGCCAGCGGCTCGCCGCGAGGCCTGGCCTTGCCCGTCTTCAGGTCGTAGAACCCGCCGAACCCCGCCTTGCCGAACATCGCGGTGCGGTAGCCGGCTGCCTGAAGGAGAGACGCGCCAGTCTTCTGGTTGTGCCGCAGGTGCGAGGGCACGTTGTACCCCCACGTGCCGCTCGGGTTGCGCCCGCGCCACGGGTAGTTGCCCGTGACCATGCTGTAGCGAGTGGGGGCGCACAGTGCAGCCGGCGTGTGGGCGTTGGTGAACCGCATGCCCTCCTTCGCCAGCCGGTCGAGGTTGGGAGAGGGAATCTTGCTCTGCGGGTTGTAGCAGCGGAAGTCGCCCCAGCCGATGTCGTCGGTCAGGATCACCAGGATGTTCGGTCGGGCAGGCCCGGCCGCGCGGCCCCCCGCTGCCAGGCGGCCCGCTGCCAGGGCTCCGGCCGCCAGGGATGCCTTCCGCAGGAAATGCCGTCGGCTCATTCGCTCTCGCATCGCGAAGCCTTCCTTGCTGTTGGGACGTCCTGTGCGGCTCCTGCTCGAGGCCCCTTCCGCGGCCTTGCCTCTGGGAGCGTGCCGCCTCGCGGCTCCGTCGGAGCGCCCTTAGCCTATCAAGTTCCCATCGGCGTTTCGAGTCCTCTGAGAGCATCAGCCATCGGCAAGGAGTGGCGGATGGAGAAGCCGCGCGACGAACGCCTCGCGAGGCAGACCGGCTTTCAGCCGTGTGCCTCGGCCCCCGCTGCCGTTGAACTCAGGCCCGCTTCCGTGTATGATCCGAGGGCGTTGCAGGAGAGGTCGCAAGGGACTTCAGGACGCATCATGAGAACACACGCCAGGGCTGTCCTTCTCGCGAGTGTGGTCATCGGCTTCGCTCTTCCGGCCGGGGCGGAAGAAGGGATGCTCCGCTTCGACTTCGAGACGGGCGGCCCCCAGGGCTGGCGGGTCGTCGAGGGCGAGTTCGGCAAGCTGGTGTGCGAGCCGCGCGACGTGCGCAACAGCGAGGGGAAGCTGCTGCTGACGACCCTCCAGCGCGAGCAGGAGCGGAACAAGAGCGACGCGATGACGGGCGTGGTCGAGTCGCCGGTGTTCGTGCTCGAGGGGCCGGACATGCGCCTGCGGGTCGGCGGCGGGAGGCACAAGCAGACCTACGTGGCGCTGTGCACGCCGGGCGGCAAGGAGTGGGCTCACGCCCGCGGGAAGAACTCGGTGGTGATGCAGGAGATCGCCTGGCACGTGCCGAAGCTGGTGGGCAGGAGGGTGTTCCTGCGGGTCGTGGACGCGCAGCAGCGGGGCTGGGGCCACGTGACGCTCGACGACGTGAGGGCGGTGGGGCGCATCGACGCGGAGGCGACCGAGAAGCACTTCGCCGGCATCGAGGAGGCCCGGCGCGCGGAGCGGCTGGCGCGCTTCCGCGACGGCAACCAGGCGCTGCGGCTGGCCATTGCCGACCTGGCAGCGAGCTTCGGCGAGCGCTATCCGCGCGCCCAGGAGTTCCTGGCGCGGCTCGACGCGCTCGAGCGGCGGACGGTTGACGGGACGCCAGAGAGCATCAAGAGCCTGGTGCCCGAGCTCGAGCGGCTCCGCTTCGAGGCGCTCGTGGCGAACCCCCTGGTCAGCGGCCAGCCCATCGTGTTCGTCGTGCGGCAGCAGTATCGCAAGGACCACCACAACACGGCCACGATGTTCCAGACGGGCGAGATCAACACGCGCAGCTTCCAGGGCGGCGGCGCGCTCAAGCTCATCCGCCTCGGCGCGGCCGACGGGGTCAAGACGCTGGTCGATCTGCCGAAGGGCGTGGCGCGCGACCCCGACGTGAGCTTCGACGGCCAGCGCGTCCTCTTCTCCGCGCGGTACGGCACGTCGGACGACTACCACATCTATGAGATCGGCGCCGACGGCACAGGGCTCAAGCAGCTCACCTTCGGCGCCGGCGTCGCCGACATCGACCCGCTCTATCTGCCCGACGGCCGCATCGCCTTCTCGTCGACCCGCGAGCCGAAGTACTGCATGTGCAACCGCCACATCATGGGCAATGTCTTTCGGATGGACGGCGACGGCGCGAACATCCACCAGATCGGGCGCAGCACGCTCCACGAGGGCCACGGCGCCCTGACCCCCGACGGCCGCATCCTCTACGACCGCTGGGAGTACGTCGATCGCAACTTCGGCGACGCCCAGGGCCTCTGGACCTGCAACCCCGACGGCACCAACCACGCCGTCTACCTGATGAACAACACCCGCTCGCCCGGCGCCGTCCTCGACGCCCGCATCGTCCCCGGCACGGGCCGCGTCATCGCCACCTTCTCCTCTTGTCACGACCGCCCGTGGGGCGCGCTCGCCCTCTGCGACCGACGCCGCGGCATCGACGGCAAGAGCCCCGTGCTCCGCACCTGGCCCGCCGACGCCATCGGCCTCGTCCAGGTCGGCAACTACGACACCTACAAGCGGGTCAAGCCGAAGTACGAGGACCCCTTCCCGCTCAGCGACAAGCACTTCCTCGCGGCCCGCCAGGTCCGCGGCGAGCAGATGGGCATCGTGCTCCTCGACCTCTTCGGCAACGAGGTGGTCCTCCACGCCGAGCCGCCGGGCTGCTTCGACCCGATGCCCCTCGCCCCGCGGCCACGGCCCGTCGCGATCCCCGACCGCTCCGACCTCGCGGAGAAGCAGGGGGCCTTCTACGTCTACGACGTCTACATCGGCACGGGCATGGAGCGGGTGAAGCGCGGCACCGTGAAGTGGCTCCGCGTCGTCGAGTCGCCCGAGAAGCGCTTCTGGACCCGCACGGCCTGGAACGGCAGCGGCACCCAGGCGCCCGGGATGGCCTGGGACGACTTCAACAACAAGCGCATCCTCGGCACCGTGCCCGTCGAGCCCGACGGCTCGGCCTACTTTGCCCTGCCCGCCGACCGGTTCGTCTACTTCCAGCTCCTCGACGCCGACGGCATGATGGTCCAGAGCATGCGCAGCGGCACCATCGCCCGACCCGGCGAGACCACGGGCTGCATCGGCTGCCACGAGCGCCGTCTGGACGCCACGCCCAACGGCCTCAGGGCCGCCATCCGTCGCTCCCCGAGCCCCCTGCGACCCTGGCACGGCCCGCCGCGCCTGTTCAGCTACACCGCCGAGGTCCAGCCCGTCTTCGACCGCCACTGCGTCCGCTGCCACGACTTTGGCGGCAAGGGCGCGAAGAAGCTCGTCCTGGCCGGCGACCGCACGCTCGGCTTCAACGTCTCGTATATGGAGCTCCGGCACAAGCGCCTCGTCAAGGTGCCCGGCGCGGGGCCGGCCGAGATCCAGCCGCCCTACTCGTGGGGCTCCCACGCCAGCCGCCTCGTCCAGGTGCTCCGCAAGGGCCACAACGACGTGAAGCTCGACCCCGAGAGCTTCGACCGCATCGTCACCTGGATCGACGTCAACGCCCCCTACTACCCCTCCTACGCCAGCACCTATCCCGACAACCTCCACGGCCGCTCGCCGCTCGACAACCGCCAGCTCGCCACGCTCGGCAAGCTCACAGGCCAGAACCTGGGCAGGCAGAGCCGCGTCCCGCTCGTGTGCTTCACCCGCCCCGACGTGAGCCCCGTGCTCGACCGCCTCAAGGACAAGACCGACCCGAGGTACCAGCAGGCGCTGGCCATCATCGAGGCGGGCCGCAAGGCCCTGGAGGCGAGGCCGCGCGAGGACATGCCCGGGGCGCAGCTCGTGGGCGTCGAGGCCGAGCGACAGGCGAAGTACGAGCGCCTGGCCCGCGCCGAGGCCGAGACGCGCCGCGCCATCGTCGCCGGCGAGAAGCGGTACGACCAGGCGCCCGAGCAGCCCTGACCCCGCCGGCCGCCGCGCCGAGAAAGCGGTTGCGCCCGGATCATCCCCGACACTATAATGGCCCCTGGGCCGGACGGAGCCGGCCCGGAAGGAGGTGCACCGTGGCGCGTGCGAACGGCATCTGGGCAGCGGCACTGGCGGGCGCGATGCTCGCGGCGAGCGCCGCGGCGGCCGGCGAGCCGGCGCCGGGGCCCCAGCCCCCGCCCAAGCGGCTCCGCCACCCCCTGGGCGGCATACTCGGGAGGAGCTCCATCGCGACGAAGAAGCGGCCGTGGCACCAGCACGTGCTGCTCTACCTGCCGAGCCGCGCGCTCGACATGGTCGACTGCCTGGCCTTCGAGGTCGCCGCCGGCGAGGGACTCCACGCGAACCTCCACGCCACCCGAGCGCTCCAGCTCGGCTACGGCCACCAGGAGAGCACCCGCGTCGGGCTAAACGGACGTCACGTCGGCTTCGTGGACGAGGAGCTGCGCGAGACGGCGCTCGGATGGTGGTGGGAGCTCGACCTCAAGCGGCTGAACCTCCGGGGCAGCTCGCCCACCCTCGACATCTGCGAGGCCGACGTCGGCGCGCGCTACTACAAGGAGGCCGACCCCGCGGGCGTCGGCCTCGCCCTGTTCGTCGGGCTCTTCGGCACCAGCGTCGAGCTCAGGCTTTACGAGGTCGCGGACCTCCTCGAGGGGTTCCTCACCTTCGATCCCAGCGAGGACGACCTCTAGAGTCCGCCCGAGCAGGAGCGACAGCGGATACGGGGGCGGGCATCGTACAGGGGGAGCGGCCATGTCCAGGGTGTTCGACGACATCACGGCAACGGTCGGCCACACGCCGCTCGTGCGGATCAACCGCCTGAGCGCGGGCTGCGTCGCCACGGTGCTGGGCAAGTGCGAGTTCTTCAACCCGCTCGCGAGCGTGAAGGATCGGATCGGGCTGGCGATGATCGAGGCCGCCGAGCGCGCCGGCGCGCTCGAGGCGGGGATGACGGTCGTCGAGCCGACCTCGGGCCACACCGGCAGCGCGCGGTCGTTCGGCTGCGCGGCGAAGGGCTACCCCCTGGTGCTCGTCATGCCCGAGACGATGAGCGTCGAGCGGCGGGCCATCGTGAAGATGCTCGGCGCCGAGCTCGTGCTGACGCCCGGCAGCGAGGGCATCCCCGGCGCCGTGCGCCGGGCCGAGGAGCTGGTCGCCGAGATGGGCGAGGGGGCCTTCATGCCCCAGCAGTTCCAGAACCCCGCCAACCCCGAGATCCACAGGACCACCACCGCCGAGGAGATCTGGGCCGACACCGACGGCGCGGTGGACATCGTGGTGGCGGGGGTGGGCACCGGCGGCACGATCACCGGCTGCGCCGAGCTGCTCAAGGAGCGCAAGCCCTCGGTCCAGGCCATCGCCGTCGAGCCCGTCGGTTCGCCCGTCCTGTCGGGCGGGAAGCCCGGCCCGCACAAGATCCAGGGCATCGGCGCGGGATTCGTGCCCGACGTGCTGCGGGCCGATCTGCTCGACGAGGTCGTCCAGTGCAGCAGCGACGACGCCTTCGCGACGTCGAAGGCGCTGGCCAGGCAGGAGGGCATCCTCGTCGGCATCTCCGCGGGAGCCAACCTGTGGGCCGCCCTCCAGGTCGCGCGGCGGCCCGAGAACGACGGCAAGCTCGTCGTCACCATCCTCTGCGACACCGGCGAGCGCTACCTCAGCACCCCGCTCGCCGAGGGGTGACGTCCCCGCCACGGTAGGACCCAGGAAGGCGCGGCAGGTGGGCAGGGGGACTGCCTATCTGAGCCGCTCGATGGGATAGCTGTCGAGCAGGTGCTCGACGCGGGCGAGCTCGCGCTTGGCCCAGGCGCGGTCCAGGAGCGCCAGGGTGCGGCGAGCGGCGGCGACGACGTCGGG
>CBFDBL010000426.1:0-5870 GCA_965603035.1 uncultured bacterium | reverse complement strand
TGTGCCTACGACACCGTTATATATACGCTTACGTGTCCCGCACCACGTATGATCAGCGTCGCGCGGGCCTCTGGCGCGCGGCGCGCGCGGGGCCGGTGCGCAGGCAGTGGCGGGGCGGGATGGGGTGGGTGCGGAAGTTACGCTTGACGGGCGGCGCGGGATGTGGCATAATGTGAGTCCTGAGTTTGTGAATGATTTCACAAGGTGATGAAAAGCCCCGCGGCGGCGCGGGGCCCAGCCCCCAGCCCTCCCGGGTCGGCGACGGCCTGGGGGCCACGGCCGGGACAGGCCAGCATCGAGGGAATCCCCTATGAGCGACACACTCGGATCGGCCGTCCAGGAGATCTGTCAGGCCTGCGGGAACGACCGCACGCGCATGATGGACATCGTGCGCAAGGTCCAGGAGCGTTTCGGCTGCGTGAGCGACGGGGCCCTCGACCTGGTCGCCGCGCAGTTGGGGTGCCACCGCGTCGAGGTCGAGAGCGTGGTCTCGTTCTACTCGTTCCTCTCGAAGCGGCCGAAGGGCAAGGTGGTCATCCGCCTGTGCGACGACATCATCGACGAGATGAAGGGCAGCAAGCGCGTGGGCGAGGCCCTCCGCGACGAGCTCGGCATCGGCTTCGGCGAGACGACCGACGACGGGATCACCCTCGAGCACACCCCCTGCATCGGCATGTGCGACCAGGCGCCCTCGATGCTCGTCAACGACGAGGTCGTGACCTACCTCGGCCCCGACTCCGCGCGCGAGGTGGTCCGCAAGCTGCGCGCCGACGCCGAGCCCAGGACGCTGGTGACCCGCTTCGGCGACGGCAACAACGCCCACGACCTCGTGCGCTCGATGGTCCACAACAACATCCGCCTGCCCGGCGAGGTGATCTTCGGCCCCTCGACCAACGGCGACGGCCTCCGCAAGGCGCTGGCCATGACGCCCCAGGAGGTCATCCGCGACATGAAGACCTCCCGCCTGCGCGGGCGCGGCGGAGCAGGCTTCCCGACGGGGATGAAGTGGGACTTCACCCGCAGCGCCTCCGGCGACCAGCGCTACGTGCTGTGCAACGCCGACGAGGGCGAGCCCGGGACCTTCAAGGACCGGGTGCTGCTGACCGAGAAGCCGGACCTGCTGTTCGAGGGGATGACCATCGCGGGCTACGCGGTGGGCGCCGACACGGGCATCCTGTACCTGCGGGCCGAGTATGCCTACCTGCGGGCGTTCCTCGAGGACGCGCTGAACCGGCGGCGCGAGGACGGCCTGCTGGGCAACAACGTGTGCGGCAAGAACGGCTTCCACTTCGACATCCGCATCCAGATGGGCGCCGGCGCCTACGTGTGTGGCGAGGAGACGGCCCTCATCAGCTCGTGCGAGGGCCTGCGCGGCGACCCCAAGAACCGCCCGCCCTTCCCCGCCCAGGAGGGCTTCCTCGGCTGCCCGACCACGGTCAACAACGTCGAGACCCTGTGCTGCGTGACCCGCATCCTCGAGGAGGGGCCGGGGTGGTTCGCGCAGTTCGGCACCAAGGACAGCCCAGGGACCAAGCTGCTGAGCATCTCGGGCGACTGCCACCGCCCCGGCATCTACGAGCTGCCCTTCGGCATGTCGCTGCGCTCGGTGCTCAAGCTCGCAGGCGCCGACGACGCCTGCGCCGTCCAGGTCGGCGGGCCGAGCGGCACGATGGTGTGCCCCGACGACTTCGACGGCACGCTGTGCTTCGAGGACCTGGCGACGGGCGGCTCGGTGATGGTCTTCGGCCCCCAGCGCGACATCCTCGAGGTCGTCAGCAAGTTCCTCGACTTCTTCATCGACGAGAGCTGCGGCTACTGCTCGCCGTGCCGCGTGGGCAACGTGCTGCTCAAGGAGCGGCTGGACAAGATCCGCGATGGCAAGGGCGAGCTCGCGGATCTCGACTACCTGCGCGAGCTGGGCGAGACGATCAAGACGGCCAGCCGCTGCGGCCTCGGCCAGACCTCGCCCAACCCCGTCCTGACCACGCTGGCCAACTTCCGCTCGGCCTACGAGGAGAAGCTCTGCGAACCCGCCGCCGAGGGCCTGCGGCCCTCGTTCGACATGGCGGGTGCGCTCAGCACGGCCGAGGAGATCGCCGGACGCACTTCGGAATACCTCGAGGAGTAAAGGGCCCCTAGCGATGAGCGACGCCATCCACCTGACCATCGACGGCAAGCAGATCCAGGGCCAGCCCGGTCAGACGATCCTCCAGGCGGCCCAGGACAGCGGCATCTACATCCCGCGCCTGTGCCACCAGGACGACCTGGTGCCGCACGGCAGTTGCCGCGTGTGCACGGTGATGGTGAACGGCCGGCCCCAGGCGGCCTGCTGCCAGCCCATCGCCGAGGGCATGGTCGTCGAGAACGAGACCGAGCAGTTGCTCGAGATCCGCCGCAGCATCATCGACATGCTCTTCGTCGAGGGCAACCACTTCTGCATGTTCTGCGAGAAGAGCGGCAACTGCGAGCTCCAGGCCCTCGCCTACCGCTTCGGCATCACCCACCCGCGCTACCCCTACCTGTTCCCCTCGCGCGACCTCGACATGTCGCACCCCGACCTGTGGGTGGACCGCAACCGCTGCATCCTGTGCGGCCGGTGCGTGCGCGCGTCGCGCGACCTCGACGGCAAGCACGTCTTCGAGTTCGTCGGCCGCGGCCCGGACAAGCGGGTGGCGGTGAACGCCGAGGCCCGCCTGGCCGACACCGACGCCGACGTGACCGACAAGGCCATCGAGATCTGCCCGGTCGGCGCCCTGATGCGCAAGCGCGTCGGCTACGCCGTGCCCGTGGGCGAGCGCAAGTACGACCATCTGCCTATCGGCTCCGACATCGAGCAGGCCGCTGACAAGGAGTGAGGGACCTCGCCATGTCCAGTAACGGCAAGCCCAAGGTCGCCACGACCGCGATGTGCAGTTGCTTCGGGTGCCACATGTCGCTCCTCGACATCGACGAGCGCATCCTCCAGCTCATCGAGCTCGTCGAGTTCGACAAGAGCCCCATCAACGACATCAAGGAGTTCACAGGCCGCTGCGCCGTCGGCCTCATCGAGGGCAGCGTCGCCAACGACGAGAACGTCCACGTCCTGCGGTCCTTCCGCGAGCACTGCGACATCCTCGTCGCCCTCGGCGGCTGCGCCTGCATGGGCGACATCCCGGCCATGCGCAACGGCATCCCGCTGCGCGAGTGCCTCGAGGAGGCCTACATCAAAGGCCCGACCTGCTACAACCCCGACGGCATTCTCCCCAACGACCCCGACATCCCGCTCATGCTCGACCGCGTCTACCCGTGCGACGAGGTCGTCAAGATCGACTACTTCCTCCCAGGCTGCCCGCCGCCGGCCGACACCATCTGGGCGGCGCTCCTGGCCCTGCTGGAAGGCAAGCCGCTCGATCTCCCTTACGAGCTCATCAAGTACGACTGATGGAGTGAGCCCCATGGCAGCCACCACCGCGCGAAAGATCGTCATCGAGCCCGTCACGCGGGTCGAAGGCCACGGCAAGGTCACCATCCTGCTCGACGAGGCCAACCAGGTCACCCAGGCCCGTTTCCACATCGTCGAGTTCCGAGGCTTCGAGCGCTTCATCCAGGGCAGGCCCTTCTGGGAAGTGCCCGTCATCGTCCAGCGCCTGTGCGGCATCTGCCCCGTGAGCCACCACCTGGCCGCCGCCAAGGCCATGGACATCATCGTCGGCGGCGAGAAGCTCACGCCCACGGCCGAGAAGATGCGCCGGCTGATGCACTACGGCCAGACCCTCCAGAGCCACGCCCTCCACTTCTTCCACCTCTGCTCGCCCGACCTGCTCTTCGGCTTCGACGCCCCCGTCGCCAAGCGCAACGTCATCGGCGTCGCCGCCGAGTTCCCCGAGCTCGCCGTCCAGGGCGTCATGCTCCGCAAGTACGGCCAGGAGGTCATCCGCGCCACCGCCGGCAAGAAGATCCACGGCACCGGCGCCATCCCCGGCGGCATCAACAAGAACCTCTCGATCGCCGAGCGCGACGAGTTCCTCAAGGACATCGACCAGATCATGGACTGGTCGCGCTCCGCCCTGAAGATCGCCAAGGACTACACGGTCGAGCACCTCGACGAGCTCGCCCCCTTCGGCTCCTTCCGCTCCAGCCACCTGTCGCTCGTCCGCGCCGACGGGGCCATGGACCTCTACCACGGCGACCTCCACGCCATCGACGCCGACGGCAACGTGATCCTCGACCACGTCGACTACGCCGACTACCTCGACTACATCGCCGAGGAGGTCCGGCCCTGGTCGTACATGAAGTTCCCCTTCATCAAGAGCCTCGGCCCCGAGACCGGCTGGTACCGCGTCGGCCCGCTCGCGCGGCTCAACACCTGCGAGTTCATCGACACCCCCGAGGCCGAGGCCGCCCGCAAGGAGTTCACGGCCGTCACCGACGGCAAGCCCAACAACATCACCATGGCCTACCACTGGGCGCGGATGATCGAGCTGCTCCACTCGTCGGAGAAGATCCAGGAGCTGCTCCACGACCCCGACCTCCAGGGCACCGACCTCGTGGTCACCGGCGAGCGCCGCGACGAGGCCGTCGGCCTGCTCGAGGCCCCTCGCGGCACCCTGTTCCACCACTACCGCGTCAACTCCGACGACCAGATCGTCATGGCCAACCTCATCGTCTCGACGACAAACAACAACGTGCCGATGAACCTGGCGGTCACCAAGGTCGCCCAGAGCCACATCGCCGGGAAGGCCGAGATCACCGAGGGCCTGCTCAACCACGTCGAGGTGGCCATCAGGGCCTACGACCCCTGCCTGTCGTGCGCCACCCACGCCATCGGCAGGATGCCCCTCGTCGTCGAGCTGCTCGACGCCGACGGCAACCTCGTGGACCGCAAGAGCAAGCAATGAGCCGCGCGCACGCGGACATACTGCTCATTGGCTTCGGAAACCCAGGCCGGCTCGACGACGGGCTCGGCCCGGCGATGGCGGAGGCCGTCGAGGCCATGGCCCTGCCCGGCGTGGCCTGCGAGGCCGACTACCAGCTCACGGTCGAGGACGCCGCCGAGCTGGCCCGCTGCACGATCGTCGTCTTCGCCGACGCCGACGCCACGGGGCGAGCGCCCTTCTCGCTGCGGCGCCTCGAGCCCAGCGCAGGCGCCCTGAGCTTCAGCAGCCACAGCGTCGAGCCCGCCGACGTGCTCGCGCTGGCCAGGCAGCTCTTCGGCGCGGAGCCCGAGGCGTATCTGCTCGGCATCCGCGGCTACGACTTCGACCGGTTCGGGGAACGCCTCTCCGACCGAGCCAAGGCCAATCTCGACGCGGCGCTCCGCTACTTCGAGGCCGCCGCACGCTCGCGGGAATTCCAGGAGGTCCGGCCCGACGGCCGCGACGGCACTCGCCCACAGGCCACAGACCACAGGTGAGGACGACCCATGCAAGACGGAAAGCACGTGATCCTCTGCGTTGACGACGACCCCGACATCCGCCTCTTCCTCAAGACCGTCCTCGAGGCCAACGGCTACGTCATGGTCGAGGCCGCCACCGCCGAGGAGGGCATCCGAGTCTACCAGGCCAACCAGCCCGACCTCATCATCGTCGACCTCATGATGGAGGAGGTCGACGCCGGCACCAGTTGCGTCAAGGAGCTCAAGGTCCTCGGCAACACCGCCCCCGTCTACATGCTCAGCGCCATCGGCGACGACCTCACCCTGGCCGCCGACTACAGCTCCCTCGGCCTCGCCGGCGTCTTCCAGAAGCCCGTCAACCCCGACCACCTGCTCTCCGTCCTCCGCTCCAAGCTCGGCGACTGACCGCCCCCGAGCCCCCACGCCACACCCCGCGGGCTGGGTCCCCAGCGACCCAGCCCGCGCTCATGGTGCCCTCCCCCCCACCCGGGACCCG
>CBFDBL010000425.1:0-5876 GCA_965603035.1 uncultured bacterium | reverse complement strand
GCCCATCGAGCTGGACCTCCGCCTGCCCGACGCCCTGGCCAAGGCCCGCAAGCGCCTCTTCCGCGTGGATGGGCCTCGCCTCCAGCTCGTGCCGCAGTTCCATCGAGGGGGCGCGCCGGGCCACGTGCGGCTTGCGGTGCTGCTTCAGGGCGCACTCGCCAAAGGGCAGAGCGCGACCCTCCACCTCTACCTCGGCCTGCCGCCCGACGAGCCGGGGCCGCCCTGGCCCGCCGCCTCGCTCACCTCGGAGGCGCACAAGGGGATGAAGTGGCTCGAGAACGACAAAGTCCAGCTGCTGCTCGGCCCCGAGGGCGCCCATCTCTATCGCTGGGAGGTCAAGGCCCTCGGCAACCGCGACCTCACGATGCCGGGCGAGACGAGCTGGTCCGGCTTCGCCGACTGCGGCGGCATCCATCGCAGCGCGTCGAACAAGCTCGAGTGCATCGCCCACGGCCCCGCGCTCGTGCGCTACGTGTGCACCGACGAGCACGGGCTGGTGAAGACCGTCAGCCTGTGGGGCGGCGCCTCGTGGGTCGAGGTGACGACGAACAGCCCCCTCGGCTACTTCTGGGCGCTAGACAACCCGAAGAACTTCGCGGCCGACGGCCCCACGCCCGGGCGCTATCTCTTCTCGACGGGCGCGAGTGGCGCCGTGGGGAAGGAGGCCGACGGCGTCAAGGCGCAGGCCAAGGCCCGCGGCGCGCAGTGGGGAGTGAAGTTCATCCCCGGCAAGCTCGCGCTCGGCATGGTCACGCCCGAGGCGAAGGCCACCCACGTCGTCGCCCCGGGCGCGGGCGCTGGCGGGGTCGGCATCGAGGGCAGGGGAGCGGCCAGCCATTTCGTCCTCTACGGCGGCGCCCTCACCGGCGAGCCCAAGGCCCTCATGAACCGTCTCCAGCGCACGCTGGACTTCCGCCAGCCGCCCGAGGTCACCCTCTACAGGATCCAGGCGAAATGATCGACACCCCGGTGGAGCCGCTGCCGAAGGACGAGGTCGTCAAGGCGCTCGAGCGTCGGGGGCCGAGCCGCATCCCGCTCGTCATGGCGAAGTGGTGGGGCGAGGGGCTTCGCGAGCAGTATGGCGAGCGCCTCCGCGACTTCGACCGCTATCCGCACGACGTCGTGATGGCCATGAAGGGGCCCGTGGACTTCAATGCGCTGGACCTGTCCTGGCGGCGCGAAGGCGAGACCGAGAAGCGCGGCTACGACTCCGGCGGCTGGCTGCCCGACTGGGCCTGCCTCGACGAGCTGATCGAGAAGCTGCCCGACCCCGAGGCGCCCGGCCTGCTCGACGATCTCAGGCCGGCCGCCGAGCAGGCCCGCGCCCAGGGCCGCTACCTCCTCTACGGCTTCTGGGGCCTTTTCTTCGAGCGGCCGTGGAGCCTGCGCGGCATGGCCAACGTGATGATGGACTACTACCTCCACCCCGACGAGGTCCACCGCTTGCACGACGCGCTCTCGACCCTCTACGAGGGCCTCATCCGCCGCGCCGCACGCGAGCTCGGGCCCGACGGCTTCTGGACCAGCGACGACCTCGGCAACCAGCGCCAGCTCATGATGCGGCCCGAGCACTTCCACGAGTTTCTGTACCCGTACTACTGCCGCGTCGGTGCCGCCTGCCGCGAGGCCGGCGTGCACTTCTGGCTCCATAGCTGCGGCAACAACACCGACGCGCTGCCCGACCTCATCGACGCCGGCGTCCGGATCTTCCATCCCGTCCAGAAGCACACGATGGACGAGCAGGCCGTCGCGAGGGAGTTTGGCGACCGGCTGGCGTTTCTGGTAGGAGTCGACGTGCAGCATCTGCTCTGCGAGGGCACGCCGGACGAGGTGCGCGCGGAGGTGCGCTACCTCGTCGACACCTTCGATCGCCCCGAGGGCGGCATGTGCCTTGCCGCTGGCAACGGCATCGTCGCGGGCACGCCCTTCGCGAACATCGAGGCCTTCCTCGACGAGGCCATTGTCTACGGCACCGCCCATCGCGCCCAGCAGGGATAGAGCCCGGGTCGCATCGGCCGTGTGGCAAGGCGCCGCTCTTCCCCTCTCCCCTCGGGAGAGGGTGCCCGGCGGAGCCGGGCGGGTGAGGGCCGTACCAAGCTGGGGAAGGGCATGCATCGGGACCGCCGCCCTGAGCGGAGCGGCCCTCACCCGCTCACCCTCGCCGGGCCTCGGGCGAGCGCCCTCTCCCGGCGGGAGAGGGCCTGAGGAGCAGGATTGGTGACGCGGACCCTTCGACGAATGCTGCCCGTGCTTGCTCCCGTGCTCGCTGTCGTCGGCGCGTCGCTGCTCTACACCCGCGGCCGATGGCTCTGGGTGCCCGCCTATCGCGCCGTCGCGGGCAGTCGCACCGCGAGGGACGTGCTGCGGCGCTACGGCCCCGCCGCGGACAAACGTCTTCGGCCGCATTTCCAGCGCGCGGGGGTCGCCTATCCGCCGAAGCGGATCGCGCTGCTGGGCTTCAAGGCCGAGAAGCGAGTGGAGTTGTGGGCACCGAGGGGCAAGGGTTGGGCCTTCATCCGCTCCTACCCCGTCCTCGCCGCGAGCGGGAGGGCCGGGCCGAAGCTCCGCGAGGGCGACCGCCAGGTGCCCGAGGGCATCTACAAGCTCGATTACCTCAACCCCAACAGCAGCTACCACCTGTCGATGAAGATCAACTACCCCAACGCCTTGGACCTCCGCCACGCGAAGGCCGAGGGCCGCAGCCAGCCCGGCAGCGACATCTTCCTCCACGGCAAGGCCGTCTCGATCGGCTGCCTGGCCATGGGCGACGACGCCATCGAGGAGCTTTTCTGCCTCGTCGCCCGCATCGGGCGCGCCAACGTGACCGTCATCCTCGCGCCCAACGACCTGCGCAGCGGCAAGCCCGTCACCGACCTCACGACCGCGCCCGCCTGGGTGCCCGGGCTCTACCAGCAGATCCGCAAGGCCCTCCAGCCCTTCCGCCGCCCCACAGCGCGAGAGGCGAGCCCGTGACCGCCGAAGTCGTCCCGCCCTGGCAGCGTCCCATCCGCATCCCCGAGCGCGTGCCCTTGCGCCGCGCCGAGCCCGCCTTCGCCCTCGCCGGCGCGACCGGCACGTGGCGGCTGCACTTCGAACTCAGCGACGCCGTGCCGGCGGGCGCCCCGCTCAAGCTCCAGCTCTTCGGCGGCCGCAACAACAAGCCCGCCTTCACAAGCCCCCAGGCCGACCGGCCCGACGCCCCTGGCTACCTGACGGCCGAGGCCGGCGGCCGGCCCCTGGCGGTCCGCGCCGACGGGCGGGCGGGCACGTTCGTGCTCGGCGTGCCCGACGCCGGCCTGCCCGCGGGCGCCCGCCTCACCGTGACCCTCGGCGACAGGACCGGCGGCGGCCCGGGCATCGAGGCACGCCACGTCCGCACCCTCGACAAGTTCTCCGTCCTCTACCGACCCGAGCACGCCGAGCCCCGCGCCGAGGACGACGCCGAGAACCTCTCGGCCGCGATGGACGCCTTCTACTTCCCCAAGACCTGGACCGAGGCGAACGGCCATCAGATCGTGGGCGCCTGCTCGATGCACGTCCTCGGCGGGCCGCTCCACCACCTGCGGGCCTACGCGCCCGCACAGGCCATGCCCGGCGAGCCGGTGGACGTGCTGGTGCGGCCCGAGGACCGGTTCTCGAACCTCTCGTGCTACCCGCTCGGCGGCCTGACGGTCTCCCTGGGCGGACGCGAGATCGGGGCCGAGCGCGAGCCCGTGCCCGACTCCACCTGCGTCCGCCTGCGGGTCCGCCTGCCGGCGGAGGGCGTCCACCGCCTGCGCGTGCGGGCCGACGCGGGCCAGGAGGCGGAGACGAGCCCGACCGTGTGCCGAGCCGAGGCGCCCGAGCGGCGAGTCCTGTGGGGCATGATCCACGGGCACACCGAGATGAGCGACGGCCAGGGCAGCCTCGACCGCTACTTCCGCCAGATCCGCGACGAGGCCGCCCTCGACTTCGCCGCCCCGGGCGACCACGACCACCTCTACGAGACCTCCGACGCCTTCTGGCAGCTCACCTGCGAGGCCGTCAAGCGCTGGCACGAGCCCGGCCGCTTCGTCACCTTCCTCGGCTACGAGTGGGCCAAGTGGCGGCGCAAGGGCGAGGGCGACCGCAACGTCTACTATCTCGCCGACGACCGCCCGCTCTACCGCTCCGACTTCGGCCACCACCCCTGGCCGCCCGACCTCTTCGCCGCGCTCGGCGACGAGACGGCCCTCGTCATCCCCCACCACACCGCCCACGCCGGCAGCTTCTGCGACTGGACCGACCACGACCCCTTGCATGAGCGCCTCGTCGAGATCCACCAGATCCGCGGCAGCTACGAGACCGCCGCAGCCGACAACCCGCTGCCCGAGCACGACGGGGCGCGGCCGCAGGTCTTCGCCGGCATGGTCCGACGGGCGCTCGCCATGGGCTGGCGCGTCGGCTTCACCGCAGGCGGCGACGACCACATCGGCCACGCGGGCACCGACTTCCCCATCGGCGCCCGCGGCTACAAGGCCGGCCTCCTGAGCGTGCTCGCCGACGAGTGCACCCGCGAGGCGATCTGGGACGCGCTCTGGAACCGCCGCGTCGTCGCCTCCTCCGGGCCGCGGATCCTCCTGACCTGGACCCTCAACGGCCAGCCGATGGGCTCCGAGCTCGACGCCGCCGCGATGCCCGAGCTTGCGGACCGGCGCACCCTGCACGTCGAGTTCCACGGCACGGCGCCCATCGAGCGCATCGACATCATCCGCAGCAACCAGGTCATCCACTCGATCCCCGGCGACGGCCCCGACCTGGCGATGACCTGGGACGACGAATCCCCGCTCGACGACTGCCTGCTGCCGGCGGCCGAGCACTGCGACCACCCCTTCTGCTTCTACTACGTCCGGGTCATCCAGTCCGACGGCGAGGCCGCCTGGGCCAGCCCCATCTGGCTCGACCCCGCTCCCTGACAAGCCCAGCACGGAGAAAGGCATTCCTGGATGAGCTACAAGGCGGTCCTGTTCGACCTCGACGGCACGCTGCTCGACACGCTCGACGACCTGGCCGACGCGGCCAACGCGGCGCTCGACCGCCTCGGGCTCCCCGCCCATCCGCTCGACGCCTACAAGTACTTCGTCGGCGATGGCATGAGGAACCTCGTCCTCCGCACCCTGCCCGAGGACCAGCGCGACGAGGACACGCTGGTGAAGACGATGGAGGCGTTCCAGGAGGAATACGGCCGCAACTGGGCGGACAAGACACGCCCCTACGACGGCGTCGCCGAGCTGCTCGACGCCCTCGCCCGGCGCGGCGTGCCGAAGGCGGTCCTCTCGAACAAGCCCCACGACTTCACTCAGCTCTGCGTCGCCAGGCTGCTGTCGAAGTGGAGCTTCGCCGCCGTCCAGGGCGTCAGCGACACCAACCCCAGGAAGCCCGATCCCACCGGCGCGCTCCGCATCGCCGAGCGGCTCGGCGTCACGCCCGCCGACGTCCTCTACGCCGGCGACACCAACACGGATATGCAGACGGCGACCGCCGCGGGCATGTTCGCCGTCGGGGTGACCTGGGGCTTCCGCCCCGCCGCCGAGCTGCTCGCCCACGGCGCCCTGGCGCTCATCGACACGCCCGCCGAGCTGCTCGGCCTGCTCTAGACCCTCCTCTCGGCTCCCCTCTCCCTTGCTTCCCACAGCCTGCCCGGGGGCCCCGCGGCCCCTCCCCCACGCTGGCTGGGCGGAAGCCGCCAGCCTGCCGCCTCCCAGACAGGCTGTCTCACTCTCCCCCGCCGGGGGCTGGGGGGGAACCTGCACGGACTGACTGCGCCGCCGCGGCCCCGCCCTTCGACAGGCTCAGGGCGGTGTGAGCCTGCCGAACACCGCAAGGCGAACGCGGCGTTTCGCCGCTTGCCACCCGCA
>CBFDBL010000424.1:0-5881 GCA_965603035.1 uncultured bacterium | reverse complement strand
ACCGCTCCCACCGTGACCCGCATGGCGCGCTGCCCCTCGAGGGCGCCCTCGCGGGCCAGCTCGAACCGCGCCGCCGTCTTCCCCCCCTTGTCCATCCGCCACGGCCCCGTGCCGCCCAGCTCGAAGCCCGGGTTGGCGAACAGGTTCCGCGATGGGGCCGCTTCGGCCGACGCAGCGGCCAGCACGGCAAGCACGAGCCATGGTGTCCTGCTCAAGGGCTGTCTCCTGCTCCCCGGAGTATGGCTTGGGTCTCTGCTGCGATCTTCCGCCGCGACTCGCGGAGCTCGACGTGGGGCGCGGCGGTGACCCGCGCCCACTGGCTCAGCTCGCGAGCCGCCATGCGGCACTGCGCCAGCACTCGGCTCTGCCCCGCGCCGATGTGCCGCAGCTCGGCGCAGAGCCGCTCGCAGCCCTCGCGGGCGTTGGGCTTGCCGATGAGAGCCAGAAGCTGGTCCGGCTGGCTGCCGCGGAAGCGTCCGCCCGCCGTGGCCAGCGGCCGCCTCGCGATGCTCAGCTCCAGCGTCGCCAGGATGGGGATCAGGCCCCGAGTGGCCGCGAGCGCGCCCCGGCTCTCCGGGCGCGCCTGGGTCAGCGGATACAGCCGCTTGGCCAGCGCCGCGTAGCGCTGGATGCGAGCCTCCGTCCGCTCGAGGCAGCGAACCATCTGGGAGAGCCTCTCCCCGATGGCCTCGGCCTGGCGGGCCTCCCGGCCGCGGCGGAACTGCTTCTCGACCCAGCGCGTCACCGCGTCCGGCGTGGCCGGCACCTCCGAGCCCAGGCCCTCGGCCGCGAGCACGTACTGGCACGGGCCGACCCCCAGGGCACTCCGCAGGATGTCGATGGCGCAGAAGACGGTCAGGGGGGTCGTCCGACCCCGGTCGAGCGGGTAGACGATGAGCGGGAGCGGGGCATCGGCCGGCACAAACGAGTCCCTCGGGCCCACCGCCAGATCCCATGATTCGGCCGAGCCGTTCCCCAGGGCCAAACTGGCCCGCCCCAGGGCCGGGAAGGGCACCCGCCAGTCGGCCTTCAGGGCGGCGGCCCAGTCCCGAGGCGTCACGGTCCTCGCCTGCCAGAGCCTCGTGCCCTCCAGGCAGGCGACCCACACCGTCTGACCCGCCTCGCAGCCGATCGCGCAGCCGTCGAGCCGCGGCCGCGCCGCGTCGCCGGCCAGGACCATGTCGGCGTTCTGGCGATGGGAGCGCCAGACGCACAGGACGATCGCGCCACCGCCCTCGATGAGGCCGAGCACCGCGTTCTCGGCGGGCAGCCCGAACGCAGTGTGGTCGAGCAGGTCGGGTGCGAAGACCCTGTCGTCGGCGAAGTAGTCGGGCACGACCAGGTAGCGCATCCTGCCGCGCACGACGAGCCGGCTCGTCGCTTCCCGCGCCGTTGCCTCGAAGAGCACGGCGCCTGCGGTCAATCGGAAGCGCACCGCCCGCGGCCCACCCGCCTCCGCCGCGAAGCGCGCGTCGAGCGCCACCGCGCCCCCATCATTCTGCACAACCTTCACCGACGCCAGCGACACGGCACCGTCCGGCGCCACGGTCGCGCGATGCCGCAGGCCCCCGGCGCCTCGCGCATACACCTCGGCGCCGCGACCACGCTGCCGCAGGACAAGCGCCAGCCTGCCGTTGAGGAACACGGCATCGCCGGCGAACCCGTGCGCCCTCACTCCCCCCGCCACCGCGCGCCACCCGGTCCGCGCGGCCATCGCAGCGGCTGTCATCGGGTCCGCCGCCGGCGCTCCCGTGTCGTGCAGCCGGGCCAGGGGAAGCTGCTCGGCGACCAGCGCCGAAGCGGAGAGCACGACCAGGAGCAGAGCCCGGATGCCGTGGGCCATCGACCTTCCTTTCACAGGCTCCTCCATTGTCGCGGCAGACGGCGGTCATTTCCAGTGGGGATACATGTCGGAGCCGCCGTCGGTGAGCTTGCGGGGCGTGCCGCCGCGCGCAGGGATGACGTAGAGCTCCCAGGGGCCGCGGGGCGCGGGGGCCTGGCAGAAGACGATGTGCTTGCCGTCGGGGCTGTAGCGGGCGTAGCGCTGGACGCCGCCGAACCAGGTGACGAGGCGGTTCTTCGTGCCGTCGGGGCGGATGGTGCAGATGTGGGTCTCGGTCTCGTAGACGAGCAGGGCGCCGTCGGGCGACCAGTGGGGCTCGCAGGCGCCTTTCTTGTCGTAGACCTTCCTGGCCTCGCCGCCGGCGGCGGCAACCACGAGCAGGGCGTTGGCGGCGCCGCGCAGCGACGCGAAGGCGACCCGGCGGCCGTCGGGGCTCCAGGCCGCGCCGGAGCAGCCTGGCACGTCCTTGCCGGTGAGCGCCGACTCCTTCCCGCTGGCGAGGAGGCGGACCCAGATGCGGTCGGCCCGCCGGAAGGCGATCTGCTTGCCGTCGGGCGCCCATTCGGCCTGGTCGCCGTCGCAGATCCGCTCGGGCTTCGAGCCGTCGGTCGCCATGCGCCAGACGCCCGTCTTCTCGCCGCGGGTCGAGGTGAACAGGATGCTCTTGGCGTCGGGGCTGACCATCGGATCCACGTCGTGGTGGTCGCCCTCGGCCTTCGTCACCTGCTCGAGGCCCGAGCCGTCGGGGGCGACGGCCCAGATCCGCCACGCCCCCGAGCGGTCGCTCGAGAAGACGATGCGCTCTGCGGCAGAGACGGCCAGAGCGCCAAGGAGGAGAAACAGGCAGGCGGACATCCGCATGGCACGACCCTCATGGCTCGTCGGTGAAGCGTCGGAAGGCTGGATTCTCGAGTAGTTCCTCCGCGAGCAGGGCATAGCCGTCCGCCAGCGGGTGGCTCGCGTCGGCGTAGAGCTCGCTCGGCAGCGGCGGCGGAACGAAGCAGGGGGTGCCATTCGCCTGGAGCCACGCCTCGACCTGCCGCTTGCGTTCCTGGTAGACGGCGCGGCTCTGGTCGGTGAGCATGTGCTCGTTGAAGGGGCCGACGAGCACGAAGACGCGGTTGCGCCGGCGCTCCAGCAGTTCGACGGTGCGGCGGAAGGCGGCCCACTGGAACGACGTCTCGAGGCCGACCCACTTCGCGTCGAAGGGCAGGACCCCCTTCTCGGTCCAGGGCCGGGCGTCGGGCTTCGGCGAGGGCGGCTCGTCGGGCGACGGCAGCTCGCGGGCCAGGTTGCGGACCGGATTGCTGTAGGGGTGGTCGAGCGTCCAACTCGGGATGTCCCTGCCGTCGAAGTATGCGATCCGCAGATGGTCGGCCCAGCTCATGAACGGGACGACGCGCCCGATCGCGATGCCGAGCCGCTCCTCGAACGAGGCGGCGTAGCAGGGGATTCGCGGCCAGAACTGCGGCACCAGGCGCGGGTGGTTGAAGGCGAACTCCTTGCGGAGCTGGAGGTCGTGGCGCTTTGAGCTCATCCAGAGCAGATTGCAGTGGAGGATGACCTTCGTGTCGGCGATGCCCTTGCCATAGTGGCGCACCAAGCCCTCCAACGCGGCGGGATGGATGCCGTCAACGCCTAGATTGAGGTAGCCACGGATGCCGCCGGGGCGGTCTCCGAGGGGATCCGACAGGTTCAGGGCGCCGGAGAGTGTCTGAAGCCGGCCGACGTAGTGGCCCCATACGACCGAGTCGCCGACAACCAACGTGTCCCCCGTCCAGGCCCTGGCGCGGTAGCGCGAGAGTACCCAGTAGTCGCTGCTCAGGCGGTACGGGATTCGATAGCGGCGAGTGGCAACTGCCTCGACGCTCGGCCACAGGAGCGGCAGAACGAGGAGCACAACGCCAACGATCCACCCCGCGACCAGCCATTCGCGCGGCGAGAGCCGCACGAGGTTCGACCCGAAAGGAACCTGTTCTGCATCAGACACGCGATCCGCCTCAGAACTGGAAGTAGATGAAGGCCTGAGCACTGGATGTGGCGAAAAGGGCGAGGTAGAGCGCCATCGCGACGACGAGCCCGATCCGCACAGGCGACAGGCTCAAGACGCGACGCCAGCCGCTCTCGTGAACGATCTGGTAGAGCCACACGATCAACACCAGCGCGATCGCCAGCATCGGGCACGCGGGGTCGGCCAGCCCGGACGCCGCGATGCGGGTGACGATGAGCCAGGCGTCGCTGAAGCTCTCGGCGCGGAAGAAGATCCAGGCGAAGGTGACGAAGGCGTAGACCCAGGCACGCTTGAGGATGGTGGGCACCCGCTCGCGGTAGAAGGCGCTGGCCTCGAGGCGGCGGGTGGCGACGCGGCCGAGGGCGTGGAGGGCGCCCCAGGCGACGAAGGTCCAGCTCGCGCCGTGCCAGAGTCCCGAGACGACCATCGTGAAGGCCATGTGGACGTAGGTGCGCGCCGGCCCCTTGCGGTTGCCCCCGAGCGGGATGTAGACGTAGTCGCGGAACCAGGTGGAGAGGCTGATGTGCCAGCGGCGCCAGAAGTCGCCCAGGCCGGTGGCAAGGTAGGGGTTGTTGAAATTGAGCATGAGGCGGATGCCGAGCATGCGGCCGATGCCGCGGGCCATGTCGGTGTAGCCGCTGAAGTCGAAGTAGATCTGCCAGCCGAAGGCGACGGTCGCGAGGACGAGCGCGGGCGCCTGGAAGCGGTCGGGCGCGGCGTAGACCTTGTCGACGTACTGCGCCAGGAAGTCGGCGAGCGCGACCTTCTTGAACAGGCCGACGATGAAGAGCGAGAGGCCGTCGGCGACGTCGTTGGTGGTGATCTTCGGCGTCGCGCGGAGCTGCGGCAGCAGGTTCCGCGCCCGCTCGATCGGCCCCGCCACGAGCTGCGGGAACAGCGAGACGAACGTGGCGTAGCGGACGAAGCTCGGCTCCTTCTCGACGTTGCCTCTGTAGAAGTCGATGGTGTAGCTCATCGACTGGAAGACGTAGAAGGAGATGCCGACGGGCAGGAGCACGTCGGGCGCAGGGACGGCGTAGCCGACGCCCAGCCACCCGAGCGCCGCGTTGAGGCTCTCCGCCGCCAGGCGGCCGTACTTGAAGGCGCCGAGCAGCCCCAGGTTGTTCACCACGCTGACCGCGAGCCACAGCCGCCTCCGCCGGCTGCGCGACATGGCGATGACGGCCAAGTAGTCCACGGTCGTGGACCACAGAATGAGCAGCAGATACAGCGGGTTCCACCAGCCGTAGAAGGTATAGGAGGCGAGCAGGAGCCACGGCAGCTTGAGCCGCGTGCCCTTCACCGCGAGGTAGACTGGGTAGAGGATCAGGAGGAAGAGCACGAAGGTCCAGGTGTGGAACAGCATGCAGCGCTTCCAAATGGCCGACAGCGATCCAGCGACGCTCGGAAGCCCGACTTCGCCCTGAAGGGCGGCACTGCGAACAGCCTGGCGCGCGTTCGGAGTCCACGCCTTCAGGCGTGAGTTGGGCTGTCCTGGGCCAGCCAGGCCCTCTCGCCGGGCGCGTCACGCCGAGCGGTTGCGGCCTGCCTAGTGCGTCGTGCCGGCCGGCGGGGCCTTTCTCACGCAGCGGAACCCGATGGCGTCGCGGGCGAAGCAGGCATCCTGGAAGCCCGGGGCCTCTCCGACCCGATGGCTCGCCCGACACGCCTTGGGGCTGGAGCTCCACGCTCCGCCACGGAGCACGTACTTCTCGCCGTCGGCTGGCCCGCGCGGGTTCCGCTCGGGGCTTTCCTTGTAGTAGTACTTGTCGTAGACGTCGTTGCACCACTCCGCGACGTTGCCGGTCATGTCGAAGAGGCCCCAGGGGTTCGGCTTCTTCTGTCCCACCGGATGCGTCGTCTTCCCCGCGTTGCCGGCGCACCAGGCATGCCTCGGCAGCAGACGCGCCTCGCGGCCAAAGGGGTAGGGCGTCCGTGTGCCCGCGCGGCAGGCGTACTCCCATTCGGCCTCGGTGGGGAGGCGGTAGCCACTGGCATCGAAGTTGCAGGCGGCGGTTTCCTCATCG
>CBFDBL010000423.1:0-5888 GCA_965603035.1 uncultured bacterium | reverse complement strand
GCCTGGGGCGGAAGGCGGCCGCTGGCGGCGAAAGCTGGTGAGAAATGCGGGCTAAGGACGAGCGGATGCAGCTCTGGGTGTGGCGCCAACTCCGCATCGAGCTACCCGACGACTGGGAGATGCTCCAGTACGGCCGCGACGCGGCGGCGGGCCGGTGCGCCTTCGCCGATCGCCACCAGTTCCGACTCGAGATGGACTGGCGGACGGTCGCGGCGCGGCCCGACGTCGCGCGGACGATGGGCGACTACCTGGCGAAGCTGACGGCCGACCAGACCCTGGCCGACGGGCGCGCGACCCGGGTCGGCGAGTGGCCCGGCATCGTGGGCCGGCAGGGCGAGCAGGCGGTCGCGCGGTTCGGCCGCTACCTCGCGCCGGAGCAGTGCGTCGTGGAGCTGGTGTTCCTGTGGCCCGAGGCGCGCGACGCCGCTCTCGAGGGCTCGGTGCTCGCGAGCGTCGGTGTCGAGCCCGAGCGCGGCGGGCGGCGCCGGTGGCGGGCCTTCGGGATGGACCTGGCGGCCTCGGCCGACCTGCCGCTCCGCGAGTGCGTGGTGCAGCCTGCGGTGGCCAGGATGGCCTTCGGCCGCGAGCGGGGGCGCCGCGAGGAGACGTTCCAGCGGCTGGGGATGGTGGACGAGGGGCTGCGGGGCAGCGTGGGGGAGTGGCTGGCGAGCCAGGCGCCGCGCGACGTCGTGCGGAGCTGGCCGTCGGCTCGGAAGGCCGGGGGCCACGCGATCGCCCTGCTGCACGGCACGCGCCGGCCCGCGCTGCTGCGCGCGTCGCGGCCCTACGCCTCGGCGGCGTGGCGGTGCCCGCGCGACGGGCGGCTCTACCGCGTGGCGACGACGGGGGCCGCCCGGCCCGACGAGCCGCTGGCGGGCGGACGGCTGGGGTGCTGCGGCGAGCTGGAGCTGACGCGATGAGCGAGGGCGCCGAGCGCGGGCAGCCGGGGTCGTGGCGCAGGATGCTCGCGGCGCGGCCCCTGCGCAACGCGGCGGCCGAGGCATCCGAGCAGGGCGACGAGCTGCGGATCGCCGTGCCGGCGAAGCGGCCGCGGTGGCTCGTCCCGCCGCTGTCGTGGCTCCTGCCCGTGCGGCCGTCGCGCGCGGTGCGGCTCGACCGCGTGGGCGCGCGGGTGTGGGGGCTGTGCGACGGCGAGCGGACGGTCGAGGAGCTTGTCGAGGCCTTCGCGGCGATGTATAATCTGTCGTTCCACGAGGCGCGGGTCGCGGTCACCGGCTACCTCAGCCAGCTCGTCCGCCGCGGCGCGCTGGCCATCGAGATGCCCACCGAGGGATCCCCCGAATGACCCTGCGGGCAGTGCTCCTCGGGCTCCTCTCCGCCGCGCTGCTCTGCGCGTTCTGCTACTTCAACGACTTCGTCATGCACCAGACCTTCCTGGTGGGCAATTATATGCCCATCTCGGTCTTCGGCGGGCTCCTGCTCTTCCTGCTCTTCATCAACCCCCTGCTCCAGCGGATCCGCAGGCACCTGACCCTGGGCGGGGGCGAGCTGGCGCTGATCGTGGCGCTCACCCTGGCCGCGTGCTACGTGCCGGGCCGCGGGCTGATGCACTACTTCTTCACCTTCATGATGCTGCCCCACCACTACGCCCGGACCGACGCGGGCTGGAAGAAGCACGACATCGTGGCGATGGCGCCCAAGCGCATGCTCGCCGACATCAGCGAGAACGAGAGCGAGTCGCTCAACGGCTTCATCCAGGGCATCAGCGAGGGCAGCGAGCACATGTGGCCGCCGCGGATCCCGTGGTCGGCGTGGTGGCGGCCGCTGGGCTTCTGGCTGCCGCTGCTGCTGGCCTTCTCGTTCGCCATGATCGGCCTGGCGCTCGTCGTGCACCGCCAGTGGTCGGACCACGAGCAGATGCCCTACCCCATCGTGACGTTCGCCAACGCGCTGATGCCGCGCGCGGGCGAGGCGCGCGGCGGCGTGTTCCACAACCGGCTCTTCTGGATCGGCGGGGCCGTCGTGCTCGTCATCCACCTGAACAACTACGCCTGCACGTGGTGGCCCCGCTACATGGTGCCCGTGCCGCGGACCTTCGACTTCCAGTCGCTGCGGCCCCTGATCCCGACCCTCGAGAACGTGGGCTGGTCGTGGGCGCTGTTGCGCCCGACCCTCTACTTCACGGCCGTCGGCTTCGCCTTCTTCCTCGCCACGGACGTGTCGCTGTCGCTGGGGCTGGCGGTGTGGGTCTACGCGTTCGTCGTGGGCATCCTGACCGGCTACGGGGTCGCGGTCGAGGGCGGCGGCTTCATCTCGCTGAACATCCGGACCTTCCTGTTCGGCGGCGCCTACTTCGGCATGTTCATGGTCCTGCTCTACACGGGCCGCCACTACTACCTGGGCGTGCTGCGGCGCAGCGTGTTCCTGGGCGGCCGGGAGCCCGTGGAGGGGTCGGCGGTCTGGGGCGCGCGGGTGTTCCTGGTCTGTGCCGGGCTGTTCGCGGCGCAGCTCGCCCTGGTCGGGCTGCCGTGGTACCTGGCCGCCGTCTACACGGCGGGCGCCGCGATGATCTTCACGGTGATCAGCCGCGTGGTGTCGGAGACGGGCGTGTTCTTCATCCACGCCTACCACTTCCCGTGCGTGATGCTGTGGGGCTTCCTGGGAGCCCGGGCGCTGGGGCCGCGGGCCATGCTGATCATGTTCATGGTCACGTCGCTGCTGCTCATCGACCCGCGGGAGTCGGTCATGCCGTTCATGACCCAGGCCCTCAAGCTGGTGGACCTGAATCGGGTGAAGCTGGGCCGGACGGCGCGGTGGTCGGCCGTGGCGCTGTGCCTGGGGTTCGCCGTGGCGGTGCCGGTGACGCTCTACTGGCTCTACGACTACGGCTCGGGCGCGGTAGCGGACGGCTGGACTCGGAACGTGCCGCGGATGTCGTTCGACGCGACGGTGCGCGTGGTGGAGAAGCTCGAGGCGCAGGGCAACCTCGAGCAGGCGGGCACGCTGTCGGGCATGGCGTGGCTGCGCAGCCTGTCGCCGAACCGGCCGTGCGTGCTGGCCTTCGGCATCGCCATGGGGCTCGTGCTGGCCTTCGCCGCGGCGCGCCTGCGCTTCCCGCGCTGGCCGCTCCATCCCGTGATGTTCCTCATCCTCGGCACCTTCCAGAGCAGGACGCTCGCCTTCTCGTTCCTGGTCGGGTGCCTGATCAAGACGGCGGTGACCAAGTACGGCGGGGCGTCGGCCTACCAGAAGCTCAAGCCCCTGATGATCGGCGTGATCGCAGGCGACATCATAGGCGGGGTGGTGCCCATGATCATCGGGGCCATCTACTGGTCGAGCACGGGCCTGCCGCCCAAGCTCTTCAAGGTGCTGCCGTCATGAGCAAGCCCATCGACGTGCGCGACCAGCCCATCCTCAGCTTCCGCCGCACCGCCCAGATCACGGCCAACGGCATCCGCTACCGCCTCTTCCGCTCGCTCGTCACGGTCGTCGTCGTGGCCGTCGCCGTCGCGTTCCTGATGAACATCCTGAGCGAGAGCCTGATCAAGAAGTCGATCGGCGAGCGGACGCGCGCCCGGGTCGCGGAGATGCGCGCCGCCGCTGCCTGGTCGGGACGGCTCACGAGCCCGGGCACCACCGAGGAGATCCTGCTCGCCCTGGCCCGCGCCGAGCGCGGCGACGCGGCGCTCCGCGAGGCACAGGCGATGGGCAAGCTCTCCGACGCCGAGACCCGCACCCTCCACGAGGCTGCGAGGACGGCAGCCTCGGTCCTGGTCCTCCTCGACAAGCTCGACTACGCGCACCGCAGAGCCCTGGTGCACAACGCGCGCGGCGCCGACATGTTCGGCCGCCTCGCCGAGCCGGCCGGCTGGGAGCGCTTCACCGCCGCGCTCGCCGCGATGCGCTCGGTCCGCTTCCCGCTCGCGCTCGACGCGTTCCGGGGCTTCCTGGCCGACTGGCCGGCGGTCGAGGCGCTGACGGCCCGCCTCCAGGAGGGCCGCCGCGCGGCGATCGCGCGCGTGGCCGACGCGCTCGACGGCCGCCCGGTGATCGAGGCCCTGGCGGAGGCGGACGGGGCATTCGGCGACACGATCCGGGGGGCGGGGTTCGCCTTCGAGCCCGCGGCGGGCGAGCGGGTGGCGCGGCAGGCTCGGCGGATGCTGGCGATGCGCCGGCTGGAGAAGAGCATCGGCCAGCCCGAGGTCCGCCAGGCCGTGGCGGGCCGGCTCGACCTGCTGCCGGCCGACGTGAACATCGGGACGCTGTGGCGTCTGCTGCGGCGTCGGCGCGACGCGGCGTGGTACCTCGAGCAGCAGCGGCAGCTCGGGGGCGCGGTGACGGACCTGCCCGTGGCGCGCGCGGTCGAGCTGGCCGAGATCGAGGCCGAGGTGCGGGCGCTGGGCCGCGCGGAGCGGCTGCGGGTCCACGTGGCGGCGGGCGGCTTCCTGGGCATCGGCGAGCGGATGAGCTGGCTGGTCGTCGCGTCGATGCTCGTGTGCGTGGTGGGGATCTCGAACGCGATGCTCATGTCGGTGACCGAGCGGTTCCGCGAGATCGCCACCCTCAAGTGCCTGGGCGCGCTCGACGGCTTCATCATGGTGATGTTCGTGCTCGAGGCCTGCGTGCTGGGCGTGGTGGGCGGGGTGGTCGGCGCGGTGCTCGGCTGCCTGCTCGGGCTGGGGCGGATGCTCGCGGGCTTCGGCGCGCTCGTCGGCTCGTCGCTCCCGACCACCCAGGTGCTCGCCGCGATGGGCTTCTCGCTCGCCCTCGGCGTCGTCCTCGCCGCCGTCGCCTCGGTCTACCCCTCCTTCAAGGCCGCCCGGCTCGCGCCGATGGAGGCCATGCGGATCCAGTAGCGTCACGGCTCGGGAGGAGCGCCATGGCTCGTCAGCCGTTCGGCCGCCGGTGGGTGCTGCTGGCGGCCGCGTGCACTGTGCTGACGTCGCTGACCTCACGAGGGAGGACGGGTGAGGTGCTCTACAACGGCATCGAGCTGCCTTCGCCGTGGCCGCCGCGGAGCGAGACGCTGACGCGGGAGCCCATGGCGCCGCCCTACCTGGCGAGCCCGCCCGCCGTCATCCCCATCGACGTCGGCCGCCAGCTCCTCGTCGACGACTTCCTCATCGAGCAAACCACCCTCGAGCGAACCTTCCACCTGGCCACCTACCACCCGAAGTGCCCCGTCCTCGAGCCCGACAAGCCCTGGGAATCGGGGACCTCGCGCGGCCAGCCCGCCCCGTGCGCCATGGTCTTCAGCGACGGCGTGTGGCACGACCCGCGCGACAAGCTCTTCAAGATGTGGTACATGGGCGGCTACGTCCTCTCGACCTGCTACGCCACGTCGAGGGACGGGATCGCGTGGGAGAGGCCCGCGCTCGACGTCCAGCCCGGCACCAACGTGGTCGATACGCGGCGGCGCGATTCCGCCACCGTGTGGCTCGACCACTTCGAGGCCGACGCGAGCCGGCGGTTCAAGCTCTTCAACATGTGCAGGGCGGAGAAAGGCTGGGCGTGCTTCGTCCACGCCTCGCCCGACGGCGTGCACTGGAGCGACGCCCTCGCCCAGACCGTGCCCATCGGCGACCGCACGACCGTCTTCCACAACCCCTTCCGCCGCAAGTGGGTCTACAGCATCCGCATCGGCTACTCGGGCATGGGCCGCGCCCGCCGCTACCGCGAGCACGACGACGCTGTCGCCGGCGCGTCCTGGAGGCCCGAGGACGCCGTGCTGTGGATCGGGGCGGACAAGAACGACCCGCCGCGGCCCGACCTCAAGACGACGCCCCAGCTCTACAACCTCGACGCCGTCGCCTACGAGAGCCTGCTGCTCGGGCTCTTCACCATCTGGCCAGGCCAGCCCAAGGACAGGGCGAAGCCCAACACCGTGTGCCTCGGCTTCAGCCGCGACGGCTTCCACTGGCATCGCC
>CBFDBL010000422.1:0-5922 GCA_965603035.1 uncultured bacterium | reverse complement strand
CTCCTCGGGCGGCGGGCGCCCGGGGAAGGGGAGCATGTTGCGCTGTGAGAGTGCGGTGTAGCCGGGAGCGGACCAGGTGGCGTGCTGGTAGGTGTCGAGCGCGATGCCGCGCAGGAGGAGAGGGAAGCGGTCGGCCTGGATGGGGCGCCCGCGCTGGCGCAGTTGGACGGAGAGGACGACCCTGGGGTTGTCGAGCACGCGTGCGAGGTCGCCGAAGCGGACGTTGTCGCTGAAGCCGCTGAGCCTGGGCCCGCGCTGGACGGGCTTGAGCCGGAGGATCTGGATGCCGAAGCGGGGGAAGTGCATGAAGATGGCGATGCTGAGCGCCAGCTCGGCCACGGCCACGAGCCCGGCGCCCGCGAGCAGCCGCAGGCCCACCCGAGGCCCCTTCGCCCCGCTCGGCCCCCCGTGACGCTCGACCTCGCAGCGCAGGTTGTAGAACATCAGCGCGCACACCCCAGCCGGCAGGTACGCCAGGAAGCAGAGCCCGAACCCCAGGTCCACGCTCAGCACCCCGGCCAGCATCATCTGGAGCAGGGCCACCAGGCACACCCAGGCGTAGCTGCGGTTGCTGCGCTCCTGGGTCAGCCACACGAGCTGGGTGACGATGAGGAAGTGGGCCGCCGGCACCAGCACCGTGCCCGTCGTCAGCCACTCGACGACCACCGCCTGGGCCGTGACGACCACGACGACCGTCGCCAGCCAGCGGGGCAGTTGCCACGCCGGCCGCAGGCTCGTCCACGCCGCGATGCCCACGAACGCCGCGAGCCCGCCGGCGAGCCACGCCCACGAGCCGAGCGCCAGCATCAGCGCCACCATGCCCGTCGCCACCAGCGCGAGCATGGACACGCGGAAGGGGCGCTCGAGGGTCATGGCCGATCCCCGGATCGCCGGCTGCCGATGGGGCCTGCGCGGCGCCGGCCGCCGCTCACCACTCGAGCCTGGGGCCCGGCTTGCCCTGCTTGACGATCTTCACGGCGATGTCGCGATCGCACTTGGGGAGGGTGAAGGCGAGGACGCCGTCGGCCGTCTCGGCGGTGAGGGTGCGGGAGACGGTGCCGGCGTACGTATCCCAGATCTCGATGCGGAACGAGCCGCCGAGCATGCCGGCGAGCTTGACGGTGCGGTCGGCGATCAGGAGGGGGCGGTCGGCCTGCTCGGGCTTCAGGATGCGCGCCTCGTCGTAGACCCACAGCAGCGCCTCGGCGGGCGCGACGAGCCCCTGCACCGAGGCCCAGGCGTCCTCGCCGAGCCGGATCCGCGACCGGACCACCTCGTAGCTCCGGCCGCGGCGGTCCACCCCCTGGGCGAACTTCGCGACCGCGGCCCAGTGGCCGTAGAGGTCGTGCTTGTCGATGTAGGTGTCCCACCACCACGGCATGGCATTGCCCGCCAGCGGCGTGACGCAGGCGAGCCACAGCCCGGCGTGGATGCGCATGCCCTTGACGTCGGCCAGGTCGTCGGCCGGCTTGTGGCCGCCGGAGAACTCGCCGATGAAGACCGGCTTGCCCAGCTCGCGGTAGCGCAGGTAGTGGTCGTAGATCTGCTTGAAGACGTTGCGGTGGTAGAAGTGGACGGGCACGAAGTCGATGCTGGCCAGCTCGAAGAGCTCGGGGTTGCGCGCGGGGCTGGCGACGCTGGTGGTGACCAGGTGGCCGTAGACGTCGATCTGCTTGAGGTAGTTGGCCATCTCCTTGTGCCAGGCCACGAGGTCGGCGTCGCGATCGGCGCGGGCCAGGTCGGCCTCGTTCCACAGCTCCCAGGCGAACAGGGCGGGCGCGTGGGCATAGCGCGCGACGACGTAGTCGAGGAAGGCCTTGTGCTGGTCGCGCGCGGCGAGGCTGGTGAAGAACTGGCCCGCCGAGGTGCACGGGCCGCCGTTGTCGATGTTGTAGGGGCTCTTGGCCCAGTCGCCGTTGTGCATCCCGTGGTAGCGGAGGACGAGCTGGACGTAGATGCCGCGCGCCGCGCACTTCGCGAGCAGGGAGTCGATGGCGCCGGCGGCCCGCAGGTCGTACTTGCCTGGCTCGCGGGGGTCCTCGAGCTGGAGGTTCCACGGGCAGAGCCACACCCGCACGTAGTTGCCGCCGTAGGCCTGGATCTTCTCGAGGAAGTGATCGTAGTGCGAGGCCCAGCAGACGTTCTGCCCGAGGGGGTAGTAGAGGGAGCCGTCGTCGAACTCGAAGTAGCGGGGGTCCTGCTTCGAGCGTCGGATGAAGCCGCGGCGGTCGGCCTTGCGCTGGCAGGTGAACTCGCGGGTGGCCGACACGGCGTCGCCGCCGGCGCTCTTCACCGTCAGGTCGTAGCGCCACAGGCCCACCTCGTTGGGCGTGAACCGCACCTTCCAGGCCGGCTTCGCCGTCTCGGCGGCCACGTCGTGCACGAAGCCGTGGACGTCGAGCCGCTTGCCGCTGGGCGCGAAGAAGGCCGCGACCACGTCGATCTCCGTGCGGTCGAAGAAGTCCTGGTAGTCCGCCTCGAACGTGGCGTCGAGCTCGAAGGTCCCGAAGCGCTCGACAAGCGTGCCGGAGGCCGTCAGCTTCAGGTCGTCGGGCTTCGTCTTGTGGCCGAGCTCGGCGGCGGGGCGGTCGAAGCGCAGGTTGTCGATGTAGAGAGTGCCTTCCTTCTGGTCGCGCTCGCGGACGATCAGGCTCACGCGGCTCACGCGGTCGCGGCTCCAGGCCCACGACGTGCCGAAGGCGCTGGTGTCGCCCGAGCTCAGCTCGGCCAGCGAGAAGGCCACGTCGCGGTTCTCGCCCTGGGCGATGGCCCTCGGCGGGCTCTGGAAGAGGGTCGTGTCGTAGCCCGCGCGGCAGGCGAGCACGAGGTCCACCGGCCCGGCCTCGTTGTACACGTCCACCTTCGCCGTCGTCGCGTCGGTCAGGTCGAGGCTCACCTCGCGGCGGAGCTCGAACTGCCCCTTGCCGTATGCCTTGAAGGCCACCTTGAGCGCCTGCTCGCCCTCCGACGCCCCGTTCGCGTCGTTCGAGAGGGTGGGCTCGGCGTGGTCGGCCGCGCTCTCCACGGCCCAGCTATGCTCCTTCGCCTCGAAGCCGTCGAACACGTGGAACGCGTAGGCCTGCTCGCGGGCCACCCGCGTCGCCGTCCCGGTGCCGTAGCCCGTCGTCGTCCCGGTGCCGTAGTCTGTCGTCGTCCCGGTACCGTAGTCTGTCGTCGTCCCGGTGCCGTAGCCCGAGGATGTGTCGGTGCCGTAGCCGGTGGAGGTGCCGCGCAGGGTCGGGTCGTCGGCGGCGTCGTTGCCCCAGCCGGGGTCGGTCTCGTCGTCGGGGTCGTAGCCGCCGGTGCCGGTCAGCCCGCCGCCGGTGGCTCCCGCCGTCGTGCCGTCGTCGGTGCCGAGACCGGCGCGGGTCTCGCTCGGGTCGTAGGCCGACGGGTCGTCGTCGCGCCAGCGTGCCATGGCGTCCGGCTCGCCCGCAGCACCGGCACCGGGCCGGCCCGAGACAGCGTCGGCCGTGCCAGGCGCGGCCGGCGGCGTGCCCGTCGTCGGCTTCGCCCCGGCGTCGGGGTCCCCTGGCTCCACCCCCTCCCGGGTCGGTGAGGCGCCTCTCGCTGGCCTTCGGCTGCGTTGCTGGCCGGTCCAGTACCCCACCACCAGCAGCAGCACAGCCAGCGGCATCCACACTGCGGACACTCGTCTGAGCATCCCTGTGCTCTCCCAAAGCTCGGTCACAGAAGCACTTGGGTGCGCTGAACCCCGCGCGACACGTCCACCCGTATTCTAGCCCGAAATCGCCCGCTTTGCAATGCTCTCGACCCAATCGCCTGGCGCCCGCATCCCTGCCGCCGACCAGGAGCCTTGCCTCAGACAGGAAGCGGCAACCCGACGTCGGCCGACTCCTGGGCGCGCAGGACGACGTGGGTGTTGGCGAAACTATCGTCCTGGCTCAGCCGCATGGGCGAGCCGTCGAGCAGATGGGCCACGTAGTCGAGGAAGCACTCCGCGTAGCCGCCCACTCGCGGGTCGGCCAGCGCCCTGGGCGCGGCCTCGCCGAGCGCCACCAGCGAGCGGCGGCCCGCATCCACCACCTCGGCCATCCCGCCCGTGCCATGCACCCGGAGCTGATCGTTGCCCCAGAAGCCGATGCCGGGCGGGTTGCAGTAGTTGCACACGATCGTGCAAAGCACCCCTCCCGCCAGGCGGGCGACGATCTGACCGCCCATCCGCAGGCCCCCGGCCGCCGGGTTCCCGCGGCCCGTGTCCATGGCGAACACCTCCTCGAACTCCAGGCCCGTGACGTGGCGGACCACGCTCACCGCGTGGATGCCCGCCTGCATCAGCAGCCCGCCGTCCACCCCGGGGTCCTGGGGCCGGCGGGCGTGGCAGGGGTAGGACTTCTGGGCGAAGACCTGCACCAGCTCGCCGAGCGTGCCGCCGTCCACGAGAGCCTGGATCTCGATGAAGGCGGGCGAGTACATCATGGGGGTCATCGAGCGCACCTGCCTGCCTGTGCGCTCGGCGGCCGCGCGGACGACGGCGAGGCCGGCGACCGTCGTGGCGAGCGGCTTCTCGGCATAGACGTGCAGGCCTGCGTCGAGCGCGGCGGCGATGTGCGCGTGCTGCTCGTCGCGGCGTGCCGAGCAGAGGCTCACGAGGTCGGCGCCCGAGCGCTCGAGCAGCTCGGCCAGGCTCCCGTAGAGCGTGGCCTCGGCATAGGCATCGGGCGCCTGCTCCCGCCACTGCGCCAGCGTCGCCTCGGGCACGTCCGCCGCGCCCACGACCCGCACCCGCCCGGCCTCGCCCACGAGCCCCGTCGGCTGGTGCCCGTTGGTGCCAAACAAAGCCAGCTTGAGCCCATCCATCGCGGCCTCCTCGCTACGGCCGTGCGCCGCACGGGGCACTGTAGCCAGATCGCGGCGCCCCGTCAACCGCCTCGGCCTGTTTGGATCGGCCCTGGCGGTCCGGTATAATCGGAGCGCACGGAACCCGTGGGAGCCTTCCGCTGTATCCGGTCCCAGGCAGGACCTCGTGCAGCGAAAGGAGAGGATCGATGCGGAAAGCGGCGATCGCGGTGCTGGCGGCGGTGGCGGTCGGGGCCTGCGGGTTCGCAGGCGAGGCGCCGGAGCCGACGGGCATCGAGCAGCTCGTGCCGTCGAGCGCGGTGGCGCTGGTGCAGGTGACGAGCCTGCCGGAGCTTCGGGCCGCCTTCGAGCAGAGCGCGCTGGCCGAGGCCGTGCAGGGCTCGCAGATGCTGCGCTACCTCCACACCGTGGCGGGCGCCGCGGCCGACTTCGCAGCCGTGGCCCTGAGCGGGCGGCCGGCCGACGAGGCGCGGGGCCTGGTCGGCGGGCAGGTGGGCCTGGTGCTGCTCGACTTCAAGAGCCGCGAGGACGCTCGCCAGCGGGTGCCCGTCGCGCTGCTGGTCGAGGCCGCCGACGCCGCAAGGCTCGAGCGGATCGTCACCGAGCAGTTCCAGCTCCTCGCCCTGTTGCGCCCCGAGCTTCAGCCCACGGTACGGGAGCAGGCGGGCACGGCGGTCCACGAGCTGGCGCTGCCGAAGGGCGGCCACCTGGCCTACGCGTCGCGGGGCAAGTTCCTGCTCGTCGGCAGCCGCGACGCGGTGAACACGCTGCTCGCCGGGCAGCAGGAGAGCCTGGCCGGGCACCCGACGTACCAGGCGGTGCGCGCGCAGCTCGCGACGACGGGCGGCCTCACGGCGTACGTGGACGTCCGCAAGCTGCTCGAGCGCACCGGCGCGGCCGGCAACCCCATGCAGATGCAGAAGCTGCGCGGCGCCGGCCTCTCGGAGATCCAGGCCGCGGGCCTCGCGCTCGACTTCCACGGCCGCCAGGTCCGCGAGCGGCTCTACCTCCACACTGGCGGGCCCCAGACCGGCATCCTGAAGCTCCTGACCACGGGCGCCCCGGTGGACCCGACCCTCAACGGGTTCGTGCCGCCCGACT
>CBFDBL010000421.1:0-5927 GCA_965603035.1 uncultured bacterium | reverse complement strand
CGGGGGCTAGAATGGGCGGCGCCATGGGAGAGCCGACGACCGACAACGAGCGGCGATGGTGGTGGCCCGGCCTGGCCGTCGCGGGGCTGGTGATGGCCCTCTTCGCTGGCCTGGCGATCTGGGGACTCGCCTGGGGCGTGCCGAGCCCGAGGCGCAAGGCACTCGAGGGTGGCAGAGCCCCCGCCCTCCCGCCAGGCGCGGCCGAGCAGGCCTGGCAGCACTGGGGCTCGCGCGGCCGTAAGTCTGCGGTGGGCAAGGCTTTCCAAAGACACCTGTTCAACCCCATCCGCTCGTACCATCCCGACGAGTACCAGGTGTTCAAGAGCCTGAGCCACATGCGGCCACGGCGGCTGAGCTTCGACCCGGGCAACTACATCTACCCGTCGCTGCACACCTACCTGGTAGGCGGCGCGATCGGCGCGTGCTCGCTGCTGCAAGTCGTGGAGCTGAAACGGGATATGGCCCATTACTTCGAGCATCCCGGCCAGCTCGGGCGGATGTACGTGGTCGGGCGGACGCTGAGCCTGCTGGCGGCGCTGGGCGCGCTGATGCTGGTGTGGCGGGTGGGCGAGCGGATGGGCCGGGGCGTGGGGCTGCTGGCGATGACGCTGCTGGCGGCGATGCCGGCGCTGATGGTGCATGTCCATAATCTGACAAGAGATACGCTCGCGGCGCTCGCGGTCATGCTCCTGTTCGCCTGCTGCCTGAAGCTTGCGGAGAAGGGGACGGCGAGGTGGTACGACCTGTCGGGCGCGGCGGCCGGCCTGTGCGTGGCGACCCAGTATTTCGCCGCGGCGCTGTGGGTGCTAATCCCAGTGGCGGCGTGGCTTTACGCCCGCCGCGAGGGGTGGAAGGGCAAGGCGGTGGCGTCGGGGCTCGGCGTGTCGCTCGTGGTGATGGCGGCTGTGGTGTTCCTCACGTGCCCCTACCACTTCGTGCACGCCGATCGGTTCATCGCGGACTTCGCGTCGGAGACGACGCATGTGCAAGGGGGGCTAATGGTTAGGGTGGCGTCGCTGGGCTGGGCGACCCACGTGTTCCGCATGATGCCGGCGCTGGTGACGTGGCCGCTGACGGCGGCCGTGTGCGTGGGGCTGGTGGTGGCGCTGGTGCGGCGTCGGGACGCGGATGTGCTGCTGCTGGCGTGGTTTGTGGTGTGGGCCGGCATCGTGGGGCTCGACGGTCGGGGCTACTCGCGCTACTACGTGCCGCTGCTGTCGGGTCTGGCGCTGATGGGGTCGCGTGGGGTGCTGTGGGTGGTCGGGCGCCTGGGCTGGCGGTGGGCGCGTGTGGCGGCCGGCGCGGTGGTCGTGGCGAGCGCGGTCGTGCCGGCGGCCATCGTAAGCGCTGCGTGGGCGAGGCTTTACGCGTTGGAGAACGTGCGGACCCTGGCGGGGGAGTGGATAGCGGTGCACGTGGCGGCGGGCTCGCGGGTGGGTGTGACGAAGTGGCCTTGGCAGTTCGAGTTGCCGCCGCTGGACCCCGCGCGCTATCGGCTGGTCGTGCTGGAGGAGTCGGCGCGAGGCGATCCCGAGGACGTGGCCCGCCTGCTGCGGCTGCGGCCCGATTACTTCGTGACGAGCAGCCTGCAATCTGGTAGAATGGGCTCGGAGGGCGGTGCGGCGAGCGACGGCGCCGATCTGTGGCGGACCCTGAGCAGCCCGCAGCTTTACCGCGAGTGCTATCGCGGCGAGGTGCCCCTGCGGGTGCTCGGCCGCGTCATCGACCTGGCGAGCTACCCCGAGGACATGCGGTACGTGAACCCGGCGATCTACGTGTTCGAGCGTGCGACGGCGCAGGCGCGCGCGCCCGCAGGGAGGGTGAGCCCATGAGCCAGGGCATCATCACGCTGCTGACGGACTTCGGGACCGCGGACCCCTATGTCTCGGCGATGAAAGGGATTGCGTTGTCGATCAACCCCGCCGTGCAGCTCGTGGACATCACCCACGAGGTCACGCCGCACGACGTCGCCGAGGCGGGCTACGTCCTCGCCATGTCGTTCGGCTACTACCCGCGCGGGACGGTGCACCTGGTGGTCGTCGATCCCGGCGTGGGCAGCGCTCGGCGGATCCTGGCGGCGGAGGTGGAAGGCCAGGTGCTGATGGCGCCCGACAACGGCCTGCTGACCATGGTGCTGGCCACCTCGCCGCCGACGCGGCTGGTGCGGGTCAGCAACAGCGACTACTTCCACCACCCGGTCAGCATGACGTTCCACGGTCGCGACATCTTCGCTCCTGTGGCGGCGCATCTGACGCTGGGGGTGGATCTTGGGGAGATGGGACCTGCGGCGGAGGAGTACGAGCGGCTGGAGGCCGCGACGGCGACGGTCTCGCGGTCGGCCATCGACGGGCAGGTGATCCACGTGGACCGCTTCGGCAACCTGGTGACGAACATCACGCGTGAGGACATCCACGCGTTGCACGGCGAGCAGACGACGGCGCTGCGGGTGCACGTGGCGGCCGAGGAGATCAGCGGCGTGAGCCGCACCTATGCGGAGGTGGGCCTGGGCGCGCTGCTCGCGGTCATCGGAAGTACAGGGCTGCTCGAGATTTCGACGAACCGCGGGTCGGCGGCCGACGTGCTCGGCGTGGGCCGGCGCACCCACGTCCGGGTGACCCGCACGACGCGCGCCTAGCCGGTCGGTCGGGCTGGCAGCGACGGATGGGCCATGGGGTCGCAAGCAGACGTCTTCGACGTGATCGTGGTGGGTGCCGGGCACGCAGGCTGCGAGGCGGCGCTCGTGGCGGCGCGGCTGGGCGCGCGCACGCTGCTGGTGACGATGCAGCTCGACGCGGTGGCCAGGATGCCGTGCAACCCCGCGATCGGGGGCCTGGCGAAGGGGCAGCTCGTCCGGGAGATCGACGCGCTGGGCGGCGCGATGGCGCAGGTGATCGACCAGTCGGGCATCCAGTTCCGCATGCTCAACCGCAGCCGCGGCCCCGCGGTGCACTCGCCGCGCGCGCAGGCGGATCGCGCGCTCTACGCCCAGACGATGAAGCTGCGGCTCGAGGCGCAGGAGGGCCTGTGTCTGCGCCAGGCCAGCGTCGAGGGCCTGGTCGTCGAGGGGCGGCGGGTCGCGGGCGTCCGCGACAGCCTGGGGGTCGAGCATCGCGGCCGCGCCGTGATCCTGACGACCGGCACGTTCCTGGACGCGACGGTGCACGTGGGCGCGCGTCATCACGCGGCCGGCCGCGCGGGCGAGCCGCCGGCGCTGGGGCTCAGCGACCAGTTGCGCGAGCTGGGCTTCGAGGTGGGCCGGCTCGCCACCTGCACCCCGCCGCGCGTCCACGGCAGGACGGTGGACACCGACCGCCTCGAGCCGCAGCCGGGCGACGAGCCGCCGCGACCGTTCTCGTTCGCCACGGCCGCGATCGACCGGCCCAACATCCCCTGCCACCTGACCCACACCAACCCGCGCACCCACGCGCTCATCGCCGCCAACGCCGCGAGCTCGGCCATCGCCAGCGGCCGCGCCCGCGGCACCCAGCCGCGCTACTGCCCGTCCATCGAGGACAAGGTCGCCCGCTTCCCCGACAGGCCCGCGCACCAGGTCTTCCTCGAGCCCGAGGGCGAGCACACCCACGAGGTCTACTGCAACGGCCTGTTCACCGCGCTCGCCGCCGAGGTCCAGGACGCGATGGTCCGGTCCATCGAGGGGCTCGCGGGTGCGGAGATCGTGCGCTACGGCTACGCCGTCGACTACGACGTGGTGCCGCCGTACCAGCTCCGGCCCTCGCTCGAGACGATGCGGGTGGACGGGCTGTTCCTGGCGGGGCAGATCAACGGGACGTCGGGCTACGAGGAGGCGGCGGCGCAGGGCCTGGTGGCGGGGATCAACGCGGTGCAGCGGGTGCGGGGCGACGCGGCGCTCGTGCTGGGCCGCGACGAGGCCTACATCGGCGTGCTGATAGACGACCTGGTGACCCTCTCGCCGCGCGAGCCCTACAGGATGTTCACCGCGCGCGCCGAGTACCGGCTGCTGCTGCGGCAGGACAATGCGGACCGTCGGCTCGTTCCGCACGCGCGGCGGCTGGGGCTGGTGGACGACGCGGCGTGGGCGGCGCTCGAGGCGAAGGAGGCGGCGATCTGCGAGACCCTCGCCTGGCTCGCCGGGACGTTCCACGGCGGGGTGTCGCTGCTGCGGGTGCTGCGGCGGCCGGGTGTGGGGTTCGCCGACGTGGCGGCGCTGTCGCCTGAGCTGGCGGCGCGTCGGCTGCCGGAGGCGGTGCGGGAGCAGGTGGCGATCGAGGCGAAGTACGAGGGCTACATCGCGCGGCAGCAGGCCGACGTCGAGCGGCTGCGGCGCCTGGAGTCGCAGCCGATCCCCGGCGGGCTCGACTACGCGTCGCTGGCGGGCCTGCGGTCGGAGGCGCGGGAGAAGCTCGCGCGGGTGCGTCCCGCGTCGCTGGGTCAGGCGGGCCGGATCGCCGGGGTATCGCCAGCGGACGTGACGACGCTGATGGTGCACCTGGAGCGTCTGCGCCGCGCGGGCGGCGGCAGGGCGCGGGAAAGGGTGGCTCGCGGGTGAAGAAGCTGGCGCTGGGCGTGTTGGCGGTGGCGGTCGTCGTGGCGACGGGGCTGGTGGCCCGTCGTCTGCTGGAGAGCGACCGGGCGCGGGTGGCGCGCGCGGTGAGCAGCCTGACCCGGCATCTCGGCCGCCGCGACGTCGGGAGCTTCTGCCTGCTGCTCGCGGAGGACTACACCGACAGCCACGGGCACGATCGCGGGGCGCTGCGGGCGCGCCTGAGCCGTGGCCTGCCGGCGTTCGAGTCGCTGTCGGTCAGCGTGCAGGACCTGGAGATCGAGGTGCGCGGCGAGGAGGCGCGGGCCGACTTCCTGGCCGTGACGTCGGCCCGCGGCCGCGGGCACGAGCGGCCGTGGCGCTGGGAGACGCGGGTGCGGCTGATCTTCGGGCGCCGCGAGGGCGAGTGGCGGGTGGTCCGGGCCGAGTACGCGCTGCCCGGCCGCGCGCTGCGCTGAGCGCCCGACCCGCGCGCGGCGCGGAAACCTGGTGGCCCCTGGGCCTGTATGCCCTCGTGGGCGGACGGAGTCCGGGGCAGAGGAGCGGACGCGATGGCGAAGCGCGGCATCGCCGTGGTGCTGGCCAGCGGCGGGATGGATAGCTGCGTGCTCGTGGCCCTGGCCGCGCGCGACCACGAGCTGGCCCTCGCACACGCCAACTACGGCCAGCGCACCATGGCGCGCGAGCGCCGGGCCTTCCACGACGTCGCCGACCACTACCGCGTCCCGCCCGAGCGCCGGCTCGAGGTGGACCTGGCGCACCTGGCGGCCATCGGCGGCTCGGCGCTCACCGACCGCGCGCGGGCCTTGCCCGACGGCGAGCTGGGCCGCGAGGGCATCCCGAGCTCCTACGTGCCGTTCCGCAACGCGAGCCTGCTGGCGGCGGCGGCCGCGTGGGGCGAGGTGCTCGGCGCGCGGGCACTCTACTTCGGCGCCATCGAGGCCGACGGCTCGGGCTACCCCGACTGCCGCGGCGCCTTCGTCGAGGCCTTCAACCGCCTCATCGAGGTCGGCACAAGGCCCGAGACGCACATCGAGATCGTCGCGCCGCTGCTGGACAGGACGAAGGCGGACGTGGTGCGCCTGGGCCTGCGGCTCGACGCGCCCTTCGCGCTGACCTGGAGCTGCTACCGCGACGAGGCCGTCGCCTGCGGGCGCTGCGACAGTTGCCTGCTCCGGCTCCGCGGCTTCCGCGAGGCTGGCGCCACCGACCCCATCCCCTACGCACAGGAGGCCTGACCATCGCCCGCAAGCGCAAGCACAAGAAGAAGCCGCCCGCCGCGCCGCCCGCCGACCCGGCCCCGCCCCCGCCGCCCGAGCCGCGGCGGCTCGTCGTCGCGCTCAGCGTCGGCGAGGTCGCGGTCGCGCTCGTCCTCACCTGGCTGCTCTTCCGCGGCGACTTCGCC
>CBFDBL010000420.1:0-5930 GCA_965603035.1 uncultured bacterium | reverse complement strand
CGCCCACGACGTCGGCGGGCTCGACCTTCGAGTCGCGCATCACCTTGCGGACGGTCTTGCGGAGGGTAAGGAGCCAGTCGAGCGGGTGCTGGAGCGCCCAGTCCTTGCCGAGCCTCGGCCCGGTGGGGAGCTGCTCGTCGATGACGCCGTGGGGGTAGTTCATCACGTGGGTGGCCACCTCGCGGCCGTCCGCCACGTCCACCAGCAGCGCGCGCGCAGACTCGGTGCCGAAGTCAATCCCCAGAGCAACCTTCGCCATCGTGCGACCTCCGAAAGGCCAACAGGCAGCCCCATCGCCTGCGAGTGGCTTCAGTGTACGGGTTTCCACCTGTATGTCAAGGAAGGGGTTGCTGCCGTCGTGGCCGCGGCGTATAATCCCCCGGCGCGGCCGGCGCACCGAAGGAGGACCGCCATGAAACGCGGGGCGAGGCACTCGACGACCATCCTGACCGTCCGCCACAAGGGCCTGGCGGCCATCGGCGGCGACGGGCAGGTGACGCTGAACGAGACGGTGGTGAAGCGCCAAGCGAGGAAGATCCGCCGCCTCTACGACGGTAAGGTGGCGGTGGGCTTCGCGGGCGCGACGGCCGACGCCTTCGCGCTCCTCGAGCGGTTCGAGGCGAAGCTCAAGGACTTCCAGGGCAACGTGCCGCGCGCGGCGACCGAGCTGGCCAAGGAGTGGCGCACCGACCGCGTGCTGCGGCGGCTGGAGTGCCTCATGGCGGTGGCGGACCGCGAGCACACGCTCCTGCTGTCGGGCAGCGGCGACGTGATCGTGCCCGACGACGGGATCATCGGCATCGGCTCGGGCGGTGCCGTTGCGGTCGCCGCCGCGCGGGCGATGGTCCGCCACACGGAGCTCGATGCGCCGGCCATCGTCGCCGAGGCCCTCAACATTGCCGCCGACCTGTGCGTCTACACCAACCACGAGATCCACGTCGAGGTCCTCGACTGACGGTGATCGCTCTGCGCCTGGCCACCACGCTCGCCTGTCTCGCAGCCCTGGGCTGCGCGCCCACGCGCAAGCCAGCGGAGCCGACGGGGGCGCACGTCTCGGTGCTGACCTACAACGTGAACTTCGGCGGGCCGCGCCCCGAGCTGGCGGCGGAGGCCATCCGCAACGCGGACGCCGACGTCGTCGCTCTCCAGGAGACGAGCCCGGCCTGGGAGCGATTCCTCAAGCCGCGCCTCGCAGGGCTCTACGCGCACAGGCGCTTCCGCCACGCCGGCGGAGCCGGCGGCATGGGGTTCCTCGCGAAGTGGCCGCTGCGGGAGGTCTTCTACGCGCGCCCGAAGGCGGGCTGGTTCCCCGGCTGGCTCGTCGAGGTCACGACGCCCGTCGGCCCCGTCCAGTTGCTCAACGTCCATCTGCGGCCGCCCGTCAGCGACCGCGGCAGCGTCGGCATCGGCCCGTACCTCTCGACCAGGAACATCCGTCTGCTGGAGATCCAGTCGCTGCACAAGCAACTGGAGCCGGGCAAGCCCACGATCGTCCTGGGCGACTTCAACGAGGACGACTCGGGCCGTGCCGTCGGCTGGCTCCGCAAGCAGGGGATGACCGACGCCCTGCGCGAGTTCGACCGCAGGACCACCACCTGGCGCTGGCGCACCCGCTACCTGACGCTGCGGCACCGGCTCGACCACGTCCTCCACTCGCCCGAGCTCCATTGCCTGTCCGCACGCGTGCTGGACGCAGGAGCATCGGACCATCTGCCGCTGCTGACCGTGTTCGAGGCCGCGGCACCGCGCGACGCACAGGAACGAGAGGCCCAGAGCAAACGATGAACGACATGCGATGCCTGACGCCGCGAGTGATCGTGGCGGAGCTGGACAAGTACATCATCGGCCAGGGCGCCGCGAAGCGCGCCGTGGCCATCGCCATCCGCAACCGCTGGCGGCGGCAGCAGCTCGTGCCGGAGCTGCGCGACGAGGTGACGCCGAAGAACATCATCATGATCGGCCCGACGGGCGTCGGGAAGACCGAGATCGCCCGGCGGCTCGCCCAGCTCGTCAAGGCGCCGTTTCTGAAGGTTGAGGCCTCGAAGTTCACCGAGGTCGGCTACGTCGGCCGCGACGTCGAGTCGATGGTCCGCGACCTGGTGGAGCTGGCCGTCCAGGCCGTCCAGGCCGAGGAGATGGAGAGCGTCCGCGCCAGGGCCGCCGACAGGGTCGAGGAGCGCCTCCTCGATCTCCTGCTGCCCGAGCGGCCCCCGCCGACGGCCATCGTCGCCTCGCCGAGCGGCGTGGGCGACGCCGAGCCCAGCCCGTCGAATACCGAACAGCAGTACGAGCGCACGCGCGAGCGCCTGCGGCGGCTGCTCCGCGAGGGCAAGCTCGATGACCGCACGATCGAGTTGACCCTCGATGAGCGCGGGATGCCGACCGTCGAGGTCTTCACCAACGCCGGCATCGAGCAGATGGGCTTCGACTTCCAGAACATGTTCGAGCGCATGATGCCGCGCCGACAGGTCACCCGCCAGATGACCGTGGCCGAGGCCCGCGAGGCCCTGGTGGAGGAGGAGGCCGAGAAGCTCATCGACCGCGACAAGGTGAGGGTCGAGGCCCTCGCGCGCGTCGAGGGCACGAGCATGATCTTCCTCGACGAGATCGACAAGATCGCCGTGACCCACCACAAAGGCGCCGGCCCCGACGTGTCCCGCGAGGGCGTCCAGCGCGACCTGCTGCCCATCGTCGAGGGCTCCACCGTCGTGACCCGCCACGGCATGGTCCGCACCGACCACATCCTGTTCATCGCCGCCGGCGCCTTCACCACCGCCAAGCCCTCCGACCTCATCCCCGAGCTCCAGGGGCGCTTCCCCATCCGAGTCGAGCTCAGCAGCCTGGGCGAGGCCGACTTCGTCCGCATCCTCACCGAGCCTCAGAACGCCCTGACCAGGCAATACGCCGCACTGCTCGACACCGAAGGCATCCGCCTCCAGTACACCGACGACGCCATCGAGGCCATCGCCGCCACCGCCGCCACCATCAACCAGCGAAGCCAGAACATCGGCGCACGACGCCTCCACACCGTCATGGAGAAGCTCGTCGAGGACCTCTCCTTCGACGCGCCTGACCTGCCCCACAAGAAGGTCGTCGTCGACGCCCAGATGGTGCACGAGACGCTGCGGGACATCGTGGAAGACGAGGATCTGAGCCGCTATATCCTCTAGAGGAGGGCCTGCCGTGGCGAAGACCGTCGCCCTCATCGGGGCGCTCGACACGAAGGGGAAGGACTTCGCGTTCGTCAAGGGGCAGATCGAGCGGCGGGGCCATCGGGCTCTGGTCATCGACGTCGGCGTGGTGGGGGAGCCGGGGATCGAGGCCGACGTGTCGGCAGCGCGCGTGGCCGAGGCCGGCGGCACGAGCCTCGACGACCTGCGCGAGACGCAGGACAAGGCGCTGGCGATGGAGACGATGACGAAGGGCATCGCCGTCGTCGTCAAGGAGCTGCACGGGAAGGGCGAGATCGACGGCGTGCTGTCCATGGGCGGCTCGGCGGGCACGGCCATCGGCACGTCGGCCATGCGGGCGCTGCCCATCGGCGTGCCCAAGGTCATGGTCAGCACTATCGCGGCGAGCGACACCGAGGCCTACTGCGGAACGAAGGACGTCGTCTTCATCCCGTCCGTCGTTGACGTCGCGGGCGTCAATCGCATCAGCGCGCCCATCTACGCCAACGCGGCGGGCGCCGTCTGCGGCATGGTCGAGACCGAGCCGCCCGCCATCGAGGAGAGACCGCTGCTGGCCGCCTCGATGTTCGGGAACACCACGCCCATCGTCACACGCTGCTGCGAGACCATGGCCGAGCACGGCTACGAGGTGCTCGTCTTCCACTGCACGGGCACGGGGGGCCGCACGATCGAGAGCCTGGTCGCCGAGGGCTACATCGACGGCGTGCTCGACATCACGACCACCGAGTGGGCCGACGAGGTCTGCGGCGGCGTCTTCTCCGCCGGCCCGACCCGCGGCGACGCAGCCGCAGCAGCGGGCATCCCGCAGGTCATCGCCCCCGGCTGTGTGGACATGGCGAACTTCTGGGCGCCCGACACCATCCCCGCGAAGTACGAGGGCCGCACCTTCTACCACTGGAACCCCAACGTCACGCTGATGCGCACGACGCCCGAGGAGAACGCCGAGATCGGCCGCATCCTCGCCGCCAAGGCCAACGCCGCGGCCGGCCCCGTCGCCTTCTTCCTCCCGCTCAAGGGCGTTTCCATGCTCGATGCTCCGGGCAAGGAGTTCTGGCTGCCCGAGGCCGATCAGGCCCTCTTCGACGCCACCAAGGCCGGCGTCCGGCCCGACATCCCCGTCTTCGAGATGGACAGCAACATCAACGACGACGAGTTCGCCGACGCAGTGACGGGCAAGCTACTGGAACTCCTCCACGCGACGTGAAGAAAGGAGGGCACCATGCCATTCATCCCGCGAGAGGACGCGCTCGAGCGGCTCCGGGCGACCGTGGCCGGGCGGAAGCCGATCCTCGGCTGCGGGGCGGGGACGGGCATCTCCGCGAAGTTCGCCGAGCGCGGCGGCGCCGACATCATCATCATCTACAACTCGGGCCGCTACCGCATGGCGGGACGCGGCTCCCTGGCCGGCCTGATGCCCTACGGCGACGCGAACGCCATCGTCGTCGACATGGCCAGCGAGGTGCTGCCCATCGTCCAGGACACCCCCGTGCTGGCCGGCGTGTGCGGCACCGACCCCTTCCGCCTGATGCCCGCGTTCCTCGTCCAGCTCAAGCAGATGGGCTTCGACGGCGTGCAGAACTTCCCGACCGTCGGCCTCATCGACGGCATCTTTCGCCAGAACCTCGAGGAGACGGGCATGGGCTACAGCCTCGAGGTCGAGGTGATCGGGCTCGCCCACGAGCTCGACATGCTCACCTGCCCCTATGTGTTCGACGAGGCGTCGGCCGTCGCGATGGCCAAAGCGGGCGCCGACGTGCTCGTGCCCCACATGGGCCTCACCACCAAGGGCTCCATCGGCGCCGAGACCGCTCTCGACCTCGACGGCGCGGCCGCCAAGGTGCAGGCGATGCACGACGCCGCCAAAGCCGAGAACCCCGACGTCCTCGTCCTCTGCCACGGCGGCCCGATCGCCGAGCCCGACGACGCCCAGTACGTCTTCGAGCACACCGACGGCATCGTCGGCTTCTTCGGCGCCTCCAGCATCGAGCGACTCCCCACGGAACCTGCAATCGAAGGACAGGCACGGGCCTTCAAGGAACTCAAGATCTAGGAGCCATGCGATGGAACAACTCGGTAAAGGCTGCGTCGTGTACGCCGATGAGGTGGAGACCCTGAAGTTCGACTGGGGCAAGATCCGCCTGCTCAGCGAGCCGAAGCTCACGGGCGCCGCGCGGATGACCTTCGGCCGCGTCGAGCTCGCGCCGGGCGCGGGACACGACCGCCACAACCACCCCGACACCGAGGAGATCATCTACTGCCTCTCCGGCGTTGGCGAGCAGACGGTGGACGACGAAGGCCCCGTGGCCATCCGGCCCGGCGCCTCGATCTTCGTGCCCGACAGCGCCTACCACTCGACCCTCAACACGGGCACCGAGACGCTGGTGCTGCTCGTCGTCTACTGTCCCGTCGGCGCGGAGGAGGACCTGCGAAGCCTGCCCGACTGCCGCGTCCTGCCGCCCGAGCCGGTGGATGCGTGAGCGATGATCTCGGTCGCCGTCAGCCCGTGCTCGGATCCCGAGATGACGCTGGAGCAGGCGCTCGCGGCGTACGCGGCGCTGGGCTACGACCGTTTGGAGATGTTCACGAGCTGGGCGAAGTCGGCGGCGGACATTCACGCTGACCCACGGCACTATCTCGCCCTCGCGGCGGAGCACGGCTTCAGCTTCTGCTGCATCCACTGCCCGCCGCTCACGGACGACCTGGATGCATCCCTGCCTGAGGCCGTGCGGGCCTGTCGCT
>CBFDBL010000419.1:0-5936 GCA_965603035.1 uncultured bacterium | reverse complement strand
CTTGACAGCCGCCGTCGCCATCGGGCATGCTCGTGAGCCCGCACGTCAGGAGATCGCCCGATGCCGTTCGTCAGCCTCGACGCCGTCGAGCTCCGCGAGCCCATGGCCGGCTTCAAGGTCCGCTTCGTCCACTCCGAGCACATGACGTTCGCCCACTGGTGGATCGAGCCGGGCGCCGCGCTGCCCGCGCACGCGCATCCCCACGAGCAGGTGGCCATCGTCCACGAGGGCCGCTTCGAGCTGACCATCGACGGCGAGACCCAGGTCCTCACGCCCGGCGTCACGGCCGTCATCCCCGGCAACGCCGTCCACTCGGGCAGGGCGCTCACCTTCTGCCGCATCACCGACGCCTTCTACCCCATCCGCGAGGACTACCGCTGAGAGGACGCCCCATGGCCCGCCCGAACGTCGTCGTCATCACCTGCCACGACCTCGGCGACTACCTCGGCTGCTACGGCACCCCCGTGCAGACGCCGCACATCGACCGCCTGGCCGCCGAGGGCGCGCTGTTCCGCAACCACTTCTCGACCAGCTCGGTGTGCTCGCCGGCCCGCGGCGCCATCGTCACGGGATGCTATCCCCACACCCACGGGCTCATGGGCCTCGTGCACCGCGGCTGGGAGCTCGACGTCGAGACGTGCCCGCCGCTGCCGACCCTGCTGGGCGAGGCCGGCTACGAGACCCGCCTCTTCGGCTTCCAGCACGAGCACTGGGACCCCGCGCGCCTCGGCTACCAGCACACACACCGCGGCGAGTCGACCCACTGCGACCACGTGGCGCCGCTCTTCACCGAATGGCTCGGGCAGCGGGCCGAGGGCGACGTGCCGTTCCTCGCGGCCATCGGCTGGGCGGAGACCCACCGCATGGGCCTCCGCCCCTCGGGCTTCAAGCGCGACGTCTACGAGCCCGCCGACCCCGCCGAGGTCGAGGTCCGGCCCTACCTGCCCGACCTGCCGGAGATGCGGGAGGATCTGGCGGACTTCTACGGCGCGATCAAGCTGGTGGACCGCTGCGTCGGCGACGTCGTGGGCGCGCTCGACGCCGCGGGGCTCGGCGACGACACGATCGTGGTGTTCACCAGCGACCACGGCGCCTCGTTCATGCACTCGAAGGCGACGCTCTACGACGGCGGCGCCAAGGTCGCGCTCGCCATGCGGTGGCCGGGCGGCATGCGGGCGGGCGTGTGCTGCGAGCACCTGACGAGCCACGTGGACATCCTGCCCACCCTCTTCGACCTCATCGGCCTGCCCGTGCCCGACCACGTGCAGGGCCGGAGCATGGCGCAGATCTGCCGCGAGGGCGCGCTCGATGCGCCGCGAAGGCACGTCTTCGCCGAGAAGAACGTCACCAACTACTACGACCCGACCCGCATGGCCCGCTCGCCGCGGTTCAAGTACATCCGCAAGGGCCTGCGCACCTGCATCTTCGACTTCATCATCCCCGAGCTCGAGCTGTGCACCTGCGGGTTCCGCCAGAACCGCGCCGTCTTCGACTTCTACTCGGCCCGCCGCACGACCGAGGAGTTCTACGACCTCGCCCGCGACCCCGGCGAGCTCGACAACCTGATCGACGACCCCCACTACCAGGGCGCCGTCGCCGAGCTGCGCGCCGCACTCGACGCACACCTCGAGGCGACCGACGACCCCTTCCGACACCTCAACAACCCCATCCTGCTGCCCGCGGACGTCTACCCCAAGGTCCGCGGCCCGCGCAAGCGCTGAGCCGCCGCCGCGCCAGCGGCCCTCACTCCGCCGCGGCGGCCCGCCGCACGCAGCGGAAGCCGACGAAGCCGTGGGTGTCGCGGCCGAAGCACACGTCGGCGTAGCCGGGGTTCTCGTGGAAGCGGTAGGCCGAGCGGCAGTGGCTGGGCCGCGAGTTCCACGACCCGCCGCGCAGGACCCGCGTCTGGCCCGCCCTCGGCCCCGCGGGGTCCTTCTCGGGGCTGCTGCGGTAGTAGTCCTCGCCGTAGAGGTCGTGGCACCATTCCCACACGTTGCCGTACACGTCGTGGAGCCGCCACGGGTTGGGCAGCCTGTGGCCGACGGGTTGTGGGCCGCGGGTCGCGTTGTCCTTGCACCAGGCGTGTTGCTCGAGCCGCGTCGGGGCGTTGCCGAAGTAGTAGCGCGTCGCCGTGCCCGCGCGGGCCGCGTGCTCCCACTCGGCCTCGGTGGGCAGCCGGTAGCCGTCGGCCCCGAAGTCACACGCCCACGTCCTCAGGTCGTAGGCGGGCCGCAGGCCCTCGCGGCGCGAGCGCGCGTTGCAGTACGCCACGGCCTTGGCCCAGCGGACCTGCTCGACGGGCTTCAGCGGGTCCTTCCAGCGGGAGGGGTTCTCGCCCATCACGCGCTCGAACTCGTATTGCGTCACCTCGAAGCGATCGATGCAGAAGGGGCTGACAAGCACGCGGTGGCGCGGCTCATCGACTTCGTCGGCGGCGTCGCTGCCCATCTCGAACCAGCCGCCGGGCAGCCGCACCATCTCGACGCCGCCCTTCGTCGTCACGATGGGCGGAGCCCCGTCCGGAGCCGCGGGCTCCAGCTTCTCGCAGCCAGCGAGAGCCACGAAGAGAGCGGCGGCCAGAGCTGCCGGGCGCGGGTCCATCACTCACTCGCCCTCGGGCGGCAGCCAGTCGTAGTCCCAGTGGTGGCCGACCCAACCCGGCGGGCTGAGCGTGACGGTCGCGTGGTCGGCGATGCGGACGATGCGAATCGGGCTATGCACCTTCCAGCTCCCGCCGTGGGGGATCTGCACGTACGCGATGTAGCGGCCGCAGTGCGACCAGCGCCCGCAGGGGTCCTGGCCGAGCAGCTCCTTCGGCAGGGTCACGATCTTGCCGTCCGTCCCGTCGGGCAGGCTCGGGTCGAAGCGGCGGATCGACAGGCTGCGGCCACCGTTCCAGCACATCCACTTGCCGTCGGGCGAGAAGCCCGGGTGGCATTCGCCCGCGCGGATCGGGTGGTTGGGCATCTTGCGGATCTCGCCGCCGGCGACGGACATGAAGTCGACGCTGTACTTGGTGCCGCGGAAGTTGCGGATCTCGAAGATCAGCCACTTGCCGTCCGCCGACAGGTCGGCCACGCTGACCCGCTGCTCGACGCGGATCGGCTTGCTGTTCTTGCCCGTCGTCATGTCGGTGTAGACGATGCCGCTCTTGCCGCAGTGGACGGTGCGGCGGCTGTCGGGCGTCCAGGCGTAGGCGCCGTAGACCTTCCGCGTCTTCAGCGTCCTGGCGTCCACGACATAGTCGCCGTAGTTGTAGCTGAAGAGCTTGCCGTTCGGCGCGGTGCGGGGCTTGTTCTCCTCCTTGTCGGGGGTCTTCGTGAGCTGCTCGAGGCCTGTGCCGTCGGCGTGGATAAGGTAGAGGTCGCGCGGCGGGTACTCGCCCTTCTCCTTGCGGTCGGGATGGATGGCGATGACGAGGCGGTAGCCCGTCTGGCGCAGCTCCTCCTTCAGGTCCTCGATCCTCGGCTCGGCGAAGGGCGTGCATCGCGGCGGCATCGCCCACGTCGCCCGCAGCGACTCCCCGCCCTGGCAGACGGCGGCGGCCATCAGCAGGACGGCGGCCAGACGCGTGTGCATAGCCTGCTCCTTTGCTCGTCTGGATGGCTCGCAGCGAGCCGGTCGCATGCGGAAGCCGTACTTCGCCCTGAAGGGCGAGACCCCGAACCGCCTGTCGCGCGTTTGGAGTCCGCGCCTTCAGGCGTGGGTTGAGCTACCGCAAGCCGGCCCCAGCCGCGGAACGCGCCAAGCCGGATCGCTGCAACCCCTCTAGAGCCCTGGTGCTGTTCGGGCGTCACCGTGAATCTCCGCGCCGGAGACTCTACCCGCCAGCCCTGGCTCGAGCAAGGGAGCAGTCGTGCGCGCCGAGCCCCCTCCGATGGCGCCCTGGGGCTACCGCGCGGCGGGAGGCACCACTCCAACAGCGGATCGGCGCTACGGATCCTCGCAGAAGGAATGTCCGAGACCGCGCACGGGCATCCTGCCCGTGGTCCACAGGCTGGAAGCCTGTGCCACAGGTCTGGGCAGGACGTTTCTTGTGCGAGGATCGACGGCGACCTGCCGGGCGCAGAACGCGGAGGCACCCTGGACGCCGCCGCGGCGGCGAGCAATGATTCCACACGTGCGCAAGTGTGGAACTCTGCGGGGGGGCTTCGGCGCTCGGCGAGGGTGGCTGTTGCGGACCACGGAGCCCCGCGGAAGGAATGTCGGAGCCCCCGCTCCGCAACTGCATCAAGGACCGTGGCACGGGCATCCTGACCGTGGTCCACCAAATGGTGTCAGGCACTGATTAGTGTGATTAGTGCCCTAATCAGTGTCAGGCACTGATTAGTGGGCTGGGTGGGACACTCCTTGTGCGAGGATGAGCAAGCCGCTCGCGGCAACGCCCAGGCGTGTGCCGACTCCCTGGCCGACCGAGGCTGCCAACGCTGCCGCACGCCCTGCGCGGGAGGCCGAGTGGCCTTGACCGCGAGGCGGCCGCCCGCTATGGTGTGCCTCAAAGCGGCTGGCGATGGGCCGGCTGCGGGTCTTCCCGGAATTGCGGGGGTCGAGGACGATGCAGTACGTGATGTTCACGAAGCACCTGACGGGCTTCAGCCTCGAGCAGATCGTCGCGGGCATCGAGCGGGTGGGCATCGACGGCGCCGACCTGTGCGTGCGGCCCGGCTACCCCGTCAACCCCGAGAACTGCCGCACCGAGCTGCCCGCCGCGGCACGCCGCTTCGCCGACCACGGGCTCGGCATCGCCATCGTCACGACCCCAGGCGACTTCACCGACGCCTCGGTCGACTACGCCGAGGACATGTTCGCCGCCTGCGCCGAGGCCGGCGTCCCAGCCATCAAGCTCGGATACTGGGCCTGGAAGGATGACCCGGGCTACTGGACGCTGCTCGACGAGTGCCGACGCAAGATGGAGGGCTTCGCGAAGCTCGCGGAGAAACACGGCGTCCGCGCCTGCGTGCACAACCACAGCGGCAACACCATGGGCCTGAACTCCTGCGCGGCCCGCAACCTCGTCAACGGCCTCGACCCGCAGCACGTCGGCATCTTCACCGACGTGGGCCATCTGTCGGTCGTCGGCGAGCAGGTGCCCATGGCCATCGACATCGCCTGGGACTACCTCCAGCTCTTCGCGCTCAAGGACCTGGCCTGGGAGAAGCCCATCGGGAGCCTGGAGGGCACGCGCAAGCTCCGGGTCGTGCCCTTCGGCCACGGGATGGTCGAGTGGGGCCGCTTCGTCGAGACGCTCCAGGGCCGCGGCTACGACGGTGCGCTCTCCTTCCACTGCGAGTACAGCGGCTACCCGCCCGAGGCCGTGCTCGACCAGGCCGCGCTCGACGTCCGCTTCTTCCGCGACCTGTGGGACAAGCTCGCCGCGAGCTGAGCCCGGATCCCGCCGCTCGGCATCCCGACATGCCCGCGCTCGAGCAGCAGTAAAGAAAAAGTAGAGCGACTCCCGAAAAAAACTTGTGGCGTGGACTGGCGGCGTAAGTGCCTGCATGTCAGGCATGTGCGCCATGCTCTGTCGCCATAGTCCGGAAAACTCCGGGAGGTTTCGCGATGACTATGGCCTATAGGGGTGGAGAAGAAGAGTCCTCTGCCGGCCTTGGAGGGCTCGGCTTCTCGTACGAGCGACGCTCGGAGGCGACGAAGGACCCAGTTGGCTCACCCCTCCATGGCCGCCCCGTCGCCGCACGCTGCTCTTTGACAATTCAGATTCCGTCGATGGGCGCCTCGCGGCGGCCGACGGGGCCGGGAGGGCTCTCGCCCGAACCCTCCCGGCCCCCCCCGCGAGTCCACCTTGACTCCTGTCCCCGGACAGGTAGACTCTATGCCCCAGGGCGACGGACCGGGCCTACCCACGGATCCAGAGGAGCGTCAGACGATGGTCATCGTCATGATGGGCATGCAGGGCTCGGGCAAGGGCACGCAGTCGA
>CBFDBL010000418.1:0-5941 GCA_965603035.1 uncultured bacterium | reverse complement strand
CCAGTCGCCGGCCTTCTTGGCCCGCAGGAGGCCGGAGCTGCCGATGCGGGTGTCTGGCACGCCGTCGCCCTTGGCGTCGGCCCAAGCCCAGATGCTGAAGGCGCCCTTGTCGCCGGGGGCGGCGTGCTGGATGCGCACGCGGTAGCGGGTGCCCGCGGGATGGGAGGGTGCGACCTGCCAGACCTGGCCGCAGTGGCCGACCTGGGGGGTGGTCTCGGTGACCGGCCGGTCCACGGCGCCGAAGGGCGCGCTCCAGGAGACGGCCTGGACCCGCTCGCGGAGGGCCGCGATCTGGTCGGCCGTGTCCCTGGCGCACTTCGTACCGCCGTGGTCGCGCTGGAAGGCGGCGAGGAGCCGGCGCACCTGCTCGACGGCGGCATCGCTGCGCAGGCCGCCGCGGGCGGCGCGCTGGATGCGCTCCCAGGCCCTGCGGGCGGCGTGCTCGTCGGCGCCGAGGCGGAGGGCGTCGAGGCGGTCGCGGTAGGCGGCGACGTGTGGAAGGTCGCCCGCGGAGGCGAGGGCCTGGGAGGCGGCGTCGAGCTCGGCCTGCTCGGCGAGGAGGTAGACGCCTTTGATGAGGTGCGAGCGGGCGTCGTCCTTGAGGAGAGCGTAGCGGAGGGCCTGCTTCGTGCCGAGCTTGTGGATGGGGAGGGTGGCCTCGCCTCGCGGCGTCTTGAGGGTGACCTGGCCGCCCTGGACGGCGGTGATGGTGCCGCCCGCGCCGCCGAAGGCGAGGAAGTCGCCGATCTTGAGCTTCAGGCCCTCCTCGACGGCGGCCCAGAACTCCCTGAGGAGCTTCGCGGCCTGCTGGTCGGCGGCGAGCATGCTGTAGGCGGCGTGTCCCCACGCCGCGGGATCGGTCTCGCGGGGTGTGGACACCCCGCCTACAGTGAACCGGGGGTTCCTGGCAAGGGCAGCGAGGAGCTGGTCGGCCTTGGCGTAGTCGCCCTCCTTGAAGAGCGCCCACACCTTGCCCGATTCAGGCTGGTAGGCGTCGACGGCGGCGTCGAGCTTCGCCTGGCGCGCGTCCTCGACGGCGGCGACCTCGTCGGCGATGCCGTCGGCGATGTCGTCGAGGGGGATGGCCTTCGCCGAGTCGAGGAGCTTGAGGGCGTCGTCGAACTTGCTCTCTTCCGTGAGCTTCGCGGCCTGTGCCTTGAGGGCGTCCCACTTCGCCACGTGCTCGGCTGTCTTCTCTGCCCGGTCGATCTCGCCGAGCTTGAGGGTCGCGCGCTCGGCGAGGCCGGCGATGCCGGAAGAGGAGACGGGTTCGAGCGCGTCGCGGGCCTTCGCGAAGTCGCCGGCCGCGGCGGCCGCGTCGGCGGCGTCGGCGAGCTGGCCCCAGCGCCCCTCGACGCGCTCCTGGACCGCGTCGCGCAGGTCGCCGACGGCCTCGACGGCCTCCGGCTCCTTGTGCGCCGCGGCGAAGGCGTCGATGGCGGCCAGGGCGTCGCCGAAGCGATCCTTGTCGGCCAGCGCCGTCACCGAGGACTTCAGCTTCGCGATGGCGGCGGCGAGCTGCTTGCCGGGCTGGGGCCGCGGCCTGGCTGCGGCGGCCTTGCGCTTGCGGAGGGTCTCGGCGCGGCCCGCGGCGACGGCGGCGGGGCGGGTGCCGCGATGGCCGGTGACGACGGCCTGGTAGCGCGCGATGGCGCCGTCGAGGTCCTTGGGATGGGCCTTGGCCCAGGCGTCGGCGTGCTGGAGCGCGATCTGGGCGGGGTCGGCCGGCGGCGGCTTCGGCGGCCCGCCGCCACGGGTGAGGACGAAGACGAGCAGGAGGGCGAGGACGAGGAGGCCTCCGCCGGCGAGGAGCCAGGGCCATGCCTTCTTACCGGGTAGGACGCGGGGCGCGGAGACCCCGCCTACAGGAGGACGGCGGGTGGCGGGCTTGGGGCCGGGGCGGAGGTGGACCTTGCCTGCGAGTGCGTCGGCGATGTCGCTCAGCAGCTCGGCGGGCGTCTGGGGGCGGTCGGCGGGGTCCTTGGCCATCATCCGCGCGATGAGCTCGTCGCAGGCGCGTGAGACACCTGGGTTGGCGGTCCGCGCAGACGGCACTGGATCGGTGACGTGGCGGGTCATGATGGCGGAGGCGGTGGGGCCGTCGTAGGGGAACTGGCCGGTGACGAGGTGGAAGAGGGTGGCGCCGAGTGCGTAGATGTCAGCGCGGGAGTCGACGTCGGGCAGGCCGCGGATCTGCTCGGGCGCCATGTAGTAGGGGGTGCCGAGCTGCGAGCCCTCGACGGTGACGGTCGTCGGCTTCTCGACGGAGCGTGCGAGGCCGAGGTCCGCGAGCTTCACCGTGCCGTCGGCGTCGAGCATCAGGTTGTCGGGCTTGATGTCGCGGTGGATGATGCCACGCTTGCAGGCGTGCTCGAGGGCCTGGGCAACGCCCTGGACGATCTCGAGCGCCCGCTTCTCCTCCAGCGTGCCCGAGCTACGGAGCACCGCCCTGACCGTCGGGCCGTCCACGAACTCCATGGCGAAGTAGTAGGTGCCGCCCGCGACCCCCACGTCGATGCCCTGGACGATGTTCGGGTGCTGGAGCCTCGCGGCCGAGCGCGCCTCGCGGACGAAGCGCTCGACGAAGGCCTTGTCCTTCGCGAGCCTGGGCGGCAGCACCTTCAGCGCGACGATGCGGTCCATCGAGACCTGTCGCGCCTTGTAGACAGTGCCCATGCCGCCCTGTCCCAGGCGGCCGAGGATCTCGAAGCCGCCGATGCGCGTCGGCTTGCCCTCGTTGTCCGGCACGGCCTTGGGGCCTCCTCGCTCCTCGTGCCCTGCGCCACGCCGCCAGTATAGCGGCCCCCAGACGCATTCGCAACATCCGCCTCCGCACCGAGTCTCACCCCGGATGGCAGGCTCTTCTCGTCCTCGTCGTCGTCCTCGTCGCCGTCGACTTCTTCCTCTGCACGCGACCACGATCCGCGCCAGCGACCAATGCTCCCGAACATTCGGGGCCAGCCCCCTCGCCCCCTCCTCCATTCCGCCTCCGCCCAAGCCCGAAGGGCTGACAGGACTTGGCCGGCGGCTTCAGCCGCCGGAACCCGCGCATGCCACAAGCCCAGTCCTGAAAGGACGGCAGGAACAGGCGACGCGCAGCCGCCGACCGTCGGCTCCTGCCGTCCCTTCGGGACTTCCCGTGGGGGCCGCCCGCGATCCGTAGGCTGAAGCCTACGGCCAAACCCTGCCGTCCCTTCGGGACTTCCCGTGGGGCCGCCCGCGATCCGTAGGCTGAAGCCTACGGCTAAACCCTGCCGTCCCTTCGGGACTCCCCACGGGCCGCACGCGATCCATCTCACACTCCGTGTGAGGATCGTCACACGGAGTGTGACGGCTACTCTCGCGGCGACGGTGCCTGGGGTCGAGGCGGGGGCCGCCTGGAAGGCGGCGGTAGGGGAGACGCGCTGTTCGGTGTGACGCCAGCATCCTGCTGGCCGGCGCGGCAGGCGGCGCGCTGTCGGCCCGGTGGACAGGCGCCAAGTGTCTAGCTTTCGTACGCCCGGCGCGGCAAATGCGGCGGCGTAACGCCGAAATGGCACGTGTCCGAATCGGCGCGGCCGATGTCCGATTCGGCGCAGCCGTTGCGGGCCGGCCCGGGCGGCTCAGAACTCGTCGACGTCGGCGAGGTCGTCGTCGTCGTCGCTGTCGTGGCTGTCGGCGTCGGGCTCCTCGGAGAGGATGCCGGCGCCGAAGGTGGATCGGGTGTCGCGGTGGTCGTGGCTGGCTTGGCGTCGCGATTCCTGGCGCGCCGGCTCGCGTCCCTCGGGTCGGGCCTCGGCGTGGGCTTCGCGGAAGATCATCTCCTCGCCGATGGCGCAGAAGAGGTCGGCGGCCTCCTTGAGCTCGCGTCCGCAGTTGCGCTCGAAGGCGAAGACCTCGACTCGCACGCCGCGCGCCTTGAGGGCGTGGACGAGCTCGAGGAAGTCGCCGTCGCCGCTGACCAGCGCCACGACGTCGAGCTTGGGCGCCAGGGTGATGGCCTCGATGGCGATCCCGATGTCCCACCCGCCCTTGCGGGTGCCGTCGGGCCGGACGCGCGGCTCCTTGGTGCGCAGCTCGAAGCCGACCTCGCGGAGCATGGTGAAGAACGAGCTCTGGTTGTTGCCGTCCCGCATCGCGTAGGCGAGCGCCCGCACGACCTGGCGGCCCGCGCCCGCCGCGTCCAGCAGCTTCTTGTAGTTCAGACGCCCCCGGAAGCAGTCGTAGGCCGAATAGAACATGTTCTGCACGTCCACGAGCACCCCGACCCGCTGCGATGCTGTCGTCGAGCTCATAGCGTCGCCTTCCTTCCGTGCGCTACTGTGTCCTACAGATCCCTCTCCCTCCCCCGCGCCCCATCGGCTGCGAGGAGGGAGCATAGCTGACCGGGGGCCGCCCCCCGCCATCCTCGCTCCCGATCTTAGCACAAGCCCGCCGGCCATGCAACCACGCTCCCCGCAACGCCCGCCCGATTGACAGGCCCTGCGCGCGCGCCTATAATGCCTGCCGCGAAGCCTCGCGAGACCCTGGGCGAAACGCAGGATCCGGCCATGAGACGCGCCCTCGCCGTTGCACTGTGCCTGACGCTGGCCCTGGCGTTCCTGGCCGCGCCGTGCGCGCTGGCCGGCGCGCCCGCGCCCGACGCCAAGAAGGCGGCCGGGCCCTCGGCCACCGGCATCGTCCAGTGGCTCGCAGCCAACCCCTTCCCCGCCACGCTCATCTTCCTGCTGGTGGCCACGCTGGTCGGCAGCCTCATCTCGCGCTTCGTGCTCGATCGCTGCCTGAGGGACTTCGAGGGCTACCCGACGACCCTCGAGCTCAAGGACGGCAGGGTCTACCACGGCGAGCTGGACGTCGAGAAGAGCGGCCTGGAGTTCCTCTACGAGCGCACGACCCCGCAGGAGGGGATCACCAAGACGAGCTTCCTGATCTACCAGCCCGAGTACAACACGGTGCACTGCCTGCTGCGCTACCACGATCGCCTGGACGACGAGCAGCTCGAGGCGCGGCGCAAAGCGGCCGAGAAGGCCTACCACCCGACCCTGCTGCGGCGCTGGGCGCGCGCCCTGCGCAACTTCTTCGTCAGCATCAAGGACGCACTGCTCAAGGCCCTCTCGCTGGTCATGGGCCGCATGAAGAGCATCCAGGCCGCCGCGCCCGTCATCAAGACCGGCGGCTCCTACATCGAGAGCGTCGGCAAGCAGACCATCGGCGCCGCCGCCGACGTCTCCTACGACCCGCTGCTCGAGAAGCAGATCGGCCTCCGAGTCGTCCTCGGCCTCCCCCAGGACTCCGCCGTCCAGGACGAGTGCGTCGGCACCTTCCGCGAGTACACCAAGGACTTCTTTCTGCTCATGGACGTGGACTACGAGGGCCAGTGGGACATCGCGCTGCCCGCGCCCGGCGCCGCGGCCTTCCTGCGCGGCATCGCCGCACAGCGCACGCCCACGGGCATCCACATCGAGAATTGCAGCACCTTCGCCGTGGACCTCAAGGCCCTGGCCGTCGAGGCCCCGCCAGCCGAGGGCGACGAGGCGCCCAGGGCCCTGAAGCCGCCTGTCGCGCTGCCGTGCGCGCTGCCCTCGGGCGAGTCGCTCGACTTCGCGCTGCCGCCGCAGGCGACGGCGGCGGCCCTCACGTTCCACACCTGCCGGCGAGCCGACCTCGTCGTGCCCCGCGCCGGCGCCTTCATCCGCCACAAGAGCGAATGGGCCGAGCCTCGCAGGCTCGTCGGACGCCTCCAGGACGCCGTCGGCCTGCTCCCAGGCACCGACCGCGTCATCTCGGCCCTCAAGCAAGGAGCCAGCTACGTGACCCTCGGCCCCCGCAAGACCCTGGTGCCCTTCGTCAAGATGCACGGCTGCGGCAACGACTACGTCTACATCGACTGCCGCGAGCGGGCCATCGCGGAGCCCGAGAAGCTGGCCCGCCGCGTCAGCGACCGGCACTTCGGCATCGGCTC
>CBFDBL010000417.1:0-5947 GCA_965603035.1 uncultured bacterium | reverse complement strand
CAGGTCTTCAACAATTTCTTCCATATGTTCAGCACGGCAGGCGGGATCACTTCCTGAGGCAGTCGTCGTGGCATAGGACCATCCCTGAGGTCGGCCGCAGGGGCACGGAGGAACTGCGTCGACTGCGGAGATGGCTGCTCGGCGATGACGCGGACCCTCGGGCTCCGCGGTACTCTCGGGTGGCCCCATCGATCATTGCGCGGAGCGAGGCGGAGTTGTTCGGCCTCTGCATGCCGCGGTTCGCGCTGCGCGTCTACCTCGACCCGCACTTGCGCAGTTTCGTCAACGCACGACGGATCGGGGCGTTCTGTGACCGAGCGCGCTGGTGGGGGAAGCGGACGGCCCCGCCCAAGAAGCAACTTCGCGACATCGAAGAGATGAGACCGTTCTGGCGCCCGGCGTGGTGGCTGCGGCGCCACACCTGTGTTGCCGACAGCCTGCTCGAGTACACCCGAGATGGCCGGTTCCACGTGCTGAAGGCGAGGCTTGGCTTCGCCTACGGCGAGGAGGAGAACACAGCAGGGACACCGTACGTCAGCCACATCCCGCTGTCGGGGGGTGGGCTCTGTGCTCAAGCCGTGTGCTTCATGGCGTCGGCCCTTCTCTCCGATGATGCGAAGGGTGTGTACGGCGTGGCCGACGTCACGGCGTTGGCGGCGGGAGACGACACACGCGAGCTGCTGCTCACCGGGCTCGATCAGGCCTCGATGATCAGGTACTTCACCCACGACCGGGTGGGGCTCAGGGCAACGTGGCAACTGGCGCGACGGGAGTCCGAGGGGGCATACCACCGGCCGTTCTGTGAGGCGCTGGTCGCATATGTGTGCTCCGGCATGCCGGTGGTGCTGCCTCTCGACTCCCTCCGCATGGCGGGTGTGGGCAGCAAGGACAAGCCCCTGAAGTACGCTGACAGCATCTTCGCCAGGAACGGGCTCTCGCTTTGGGAGCACAGGAAACCGTACGAGCAGAAGCCACGCCGCCACGCCGTGCTGCTCGTCGGCACGGACGGCCAGGAGACGTTCCTGCTCAACGATCCATCACGGCTGCCGTTCATGGAGGCCGACACCTACCAGTTGACAGCCGCGGCCTCCTACAAGAACGAGGAGATGTCGGAGCTCAGTTCACGTTGCTTCATGCCAGTTACCCCGAGTGCCGTCCGCGTACCTCTCGAAGACGCCATCTGCTATCGTGGAGGAGCGTCGAGGAGCGCTGGCGCTAAGCGCAGCGGGTTGATCTACCTCTCCACGAACGTGCTGCGCGGCGGCGAACTCGAGTGGCTGCCACGCAAGGGTCGTGACCGGCGCTTCCGATTGTCCCGCCTGTGCGACGTGTTGTCCCTCGACATCATGCCGTCCGTCCTGCGTCGGCGGCTGCGGCTAGTCGTCAACCGCCTCCAGGGTCAGGGCAAGTGGCCAGGTTCCCACTGGTGCTGGGTGGAAGTGGATCGGGACGAGTACGCCGTGTGGCTCTGGGACGCCGAGCGCGAGCCACCCAGGCCCGCGCAGGCGGGGCGCGTCGCCGGTCGCTATCTGCTTTGTGCGCTGGGGCAGCACCATGGCGCCTGGCGGGAGACCCGCCTGCTCCGCAACCCCGATCCCCCAGAGGCGCCCAGCGAAGTCCTCGACCCGATTCCGAAGACCCCCAATGGTCTCAGGGCTTCGCTCATCTCCTCATTCTCCGTCGAGGGGCTCGAGTCCTCCACGGAGCACTGGCCAGAGCGCGACACCAAGTGCGACGTCTATGCCTTCATGCAGGGCGACGCGGACCGCTTGCTTCCCACCACGTGGGGCTTGAGGAAAGACTGGCTTTGGCAGTTGCTAGCCTATGCAGGGCCTGCCTACATCAAGAATCTCTTTCGTCTCTTCCCGTTGCGCACGTACCGGAGCGGTGGGAAACTGAGAATCCGGCGATGTCGCGCCTATCGCGTAGCAGTGTCGAAGCCGATCATCACAGCGCTGGATCGGATGTCAGCTCTGGCAGACGATCACGCGCAGATTGACCAGGTAGCGGACAGCATCGACACGCTGCTTCGCGAGCGGGGCCAGGAGTGTGTCGCCATCTCCAGCTTCCTCCCAGAGATCGTCGCAGGCGACCCCGTTGGCGGACACGGGAGGAGGGCCCTGCTCTTCCTCGTCCGCTTTGCACGCGCGCTCCGCAAGCGCTTCGGCCATCGTCACCTCTCGACCGTTGAGCTCGTGGCCGGCAGCCTGATCGACGGGGTATGGCCCGGACACTCCAAGAGCACGGGCGCGCGACAGCAGGGCCAGGAGGCAGCGGCCCCTCGGGATGGTGGTACCTCGCGCGAGTCCGAGAAGGTCTTCGTCGCCAACCGGCTGGATCGTGACGAGGCATTCAAGCGTCTGCTCGATGCCCTGCGCGGTGTGGCGGGCAAGGCGGGCAAGGCGCACATCCGGCTCGCACTCGAGCTCGAGCCCGGCCCCCTGTACGCGCTGGATACGTGGGACGCGCTGACCCACCTGTGCGGCATGATCGCTGGCGACGATCTTCTGGCCCCCGTCGTCGGGTTGAACCTCGACATCGCGCACTGGCGCCTGGCGGGCATCCCCCTCGACAAGCTGCTGGGCGCGGACGGTACGTGCGTGCTGCGGCGCATCTGTCACGCGCACATCTCGGATCACGGCGCCGGCCACTTCGGCGATGTCGAGCTGGGCCTTATCACCCCGCTGCGCGAGCTCCAGCCGTGGGTCGAGATCCTCGAGCAGCGCGCGGCGCAGAACAGCCGTGGCGCGCCCCCGTTCTCCGGGTTCCTGTCTCTTGAGCTCGAGGCATGTCGGTCCCGGGGGGTCGTGACCAGGAGCCGAAAGCGTCTATCCCTGCTCGCACGGGGCGTCTGACCCCGGGGCGAGCGTTTTTGTGTCAGGAGAACCACAATGTGCATCAGAAGCCCAGAGGAGATCGAGGAGTTCATCGAGAGCGTCGCCGCGAGCTACGACGAGGAGGTCTGCACGCGGTGTGAAGAGGAACTGCGCGCCCGCGCGGAGCAAGGGCCCGTGGACCCTGCTGTCGTGTTGGACGAGGTGCTCGACGAAGTGGACGGCGATGCCGTCGAGGCGGCGGAGCGGCTCTGCCATCTCCGCTACAACAGTTGAGGCTCGCGTGAGCCCGCCAGATACCGCGCGGCGGAGAGGAATGGGTGCTGGCGGCGGCAACCCCCTTCTGCGATGAGCGCTCCCCCGTCTTGGCGTGTTCGTGGTGACGAGCGTGCCGCGGTATGATGTCGCGTGACGGCGGAGGCAACGGGCGAGTGGCTGCCTCCCGCCCTTGTTGCGTTGGGGCTCGTGGGACCGGAGGGTCAGCATGGCGCAGTGGCACTTCCCCGAGGGCTTCGTGTGGGGCACGGCGACGGCGAGCTACCAGGTGGAGGGCGCGGCCGGCGAGGACGGGCGCGGGACGAGCATCTGGGATGCCTTCTGCCGCACGCCCGGCAAGGTGGCGCACGGCCACACGGGCGACGTGGCCTCCGACCAGTACCACCGCTACGCCGAGGACGCCGCGCTGATGCGGGACCCCGGCGCCGCGCGGGAGCCGCCGCCATGCCTGAGCCAGCGACGGTGAGCCAGCGGGATGTGGCCATCCTGCGCCGCCTGGCGCAGCGCAAGCTCGAGGCCGCGCACGAGCGTGCGAACCTCGAGCGGAGGGACCTGTGGTACCGGCTCGACGAGGGCGGCGGCGGTCGCCCCATGGTGCTCGCGGAGTTCGGCGGGGTCCGCGACGCAAACAGGCCTTTGCCCGACACCGTGCTCGCGTGTGAGGGCGACTGGGCGCGGGGCGTCGAGCGAGGGCTGCGGGCCGAGCTCTACCGGGTCGAGACGCTCCGCGACGACCACGTCGTCGAGCCCTGGCTGACCCTGAACTGGCGGGTGCGGACCAGCGACTACGGCGTCCAGGCCGTCCAGCACCACGCCGAGTTCGAGGGCACCCTCGGCGCCCGGCGCTGGGATCCGCCGATCCGCGACCTCGACGCCGACTTCGGCAAGCTCCACCCCCGCGGCGCCACGGTCGACCGCCAGGCCACGCTCGACGCGAAGGAGCGTCTCGAGAACGTGTTCGGCGGCATCCTGCCCGTGCGCATCCGGGGCGGCTACTGGTGGACGCTGGGCATGACGTGGCCCGCGATCGACCTGATCGGCCTCGAGAGCCTCATGCTCTGGATGTTCGACCACCCCGAGTGGCTCCACCGCCTGATGGCGTTCCTGCGCGACGACCACCTCGCCTACGCGCGCTGGCTCGAGGCCGAGGGCCTGCTCAACCTCAACAACCGCAACGACTACATCGGCTCGGGCTCCATGGGCTACACCCGCAGCCTCCCGCAGCCCGACTGGCGCGACGGCGACCCCGTCCGCACGCGCGACCAGTGGGTGCTGCTGGAGTCGCAGGAGACGGTCGGCGTGGGGCCGGAGCAGTTCGAGGAGTTCATCTTCCCCTACCAGCTCAGCGTGGCGGAGGCCTTCGGGCGGGTCTACTACGGCTGCTGCGAGCCGGTGCACAGCCGCATCGCCGTGGTGAAGCGCCTGCCCCGGCTCGCGCGGGTGTCGGTGTCGCCGTGGGCCGACGAGACGGTGATGGCGGCGGAGCTTGGCGCCGACGCCGTCTACTCGCGCAAGCCCAGCCCCTCGCTCATCAGCACCGAGCGCTTCGACGAGGCGGCCATCCGCGCCGACGTCCGCCAGACCCTCGACATCGCCCGCGGCTGCCGCATCGAGCTCGTCATGAAGGACGTCCACACCCTCAACAACGAGCCCGAGCGCCTGCCGCGCTGGGTCGCGCTGGCCCGCGACGAGATCGACGCCACGGCCTGACGGGCCGCGCAACTTCCCCGCACCTGACGCTGTAGGACCATGTGGCTGGCCGCGGCAGGGAGGTCGCTGCCCGGCGGGTGCGATGGAGGTGGGAGCCATGCGGAAGCTGCTCGTCAAGGCCATTCTGGGCGTCCTCACGCTCGCCGCCCCGTCGGCGCTCGGCGCCGAGGCGATCCAGCGCGACTACGACGTCGTGTTCGCCACCCGCGGCGGTCGGAAGCTGCGGCTCGACTTCTGTCGGCCCGAGGGCGACGGGCCGTTCCCGCTCGTGGTGTGCGTGCACGGCGGGGGATGGGTGAAGGGCCACCACCACGGGTTCCGCAAGCAGATCGCCTGGCTGGCGGAGAACGGCTATGCGGCGGCGACGGTGGAGTATCGGCTGGCTCCGAAGGACAAGTTTCCCGCGCAGGTGCACGACGTGAAGGCGGCGGTGCGCTTCCTGCGGGCGAACGCGGTGCGGCTCCGCATCGACCCCGAGCGCGTCGGGGCGTGGGGTGCGTCGGCCGGGGGCTATCTGGTGGCGATGGTGGGGCTGGCCGGCCCGCGGGACGGCCTGGAGGGCAACGGGCCGCATCTCGACCAGTCGAGCCGGGTGCAGGCGGTCGTGAACTGGTTCGGCGGGCTCGACTTCCGCACGATCCGCAACTCGGCGGTCGGCACGCTCGCGCTCAAGCTCGGGTTCAACGGCCGCGACATCAACGGCCTGATGCGCGACTTCCTCGGCACGGACGACCGCGCGGCGGAGGTCGTGCGGCAGGCCTCGCCCGCGGTCTACGCGGACCCCCAGGACCCGCCCATCCTGACGGTGCAGGGCGAGCGCGACGTGCTCGTGCCCGTGGCCGAGGCGCGCCGCTTCCACCAGGCGCTCAAGCACGCCGGCGCGGACTCCACCCTCGTGGTCTACCCCCGCGCCGGCCACGGCTTCGGCGGCCCCGTCGGTCGCCAGGCGCGCGCCCTGCTCCTCGAGTTCTTCGGGAAGCATCTCAAGGCAGGGCCGGCGACACCGTGACAGGGCGACGCCGCCCGCGCGAGCAGGAATGGCTGTCATGCCGGCGGCGAGATGCGTATAATGGCGGCAGGCCACGAACGACCCGGCGCGTGGGGACGGTGAGCATGAGCAGGAAGAA
>CBFDBL010000416.1:0-5962 GCA_965603035.1 uncultured bacterium | reverse complement strand
CGTGACGTAGAAATCGGTCAACCGCACACCCTCCGCGGCAAGCCGATCCAGATGAGGCGTCTTGATCTCGTCACTGCCGTAACAGCCCAAGTCGTGGTAGCCCTGGTCGTCGGAGACGATGAGCAGGATGTTGGGCGGGCGTGAGGCAGGCCGACGCGCAGGAAGACAGCCGAGCGCCGCGAGCGACAGGGCGCCCCCTGCCGCACCAAGGAAGTCTCGCCGACGAATCGCCCTGGTCACCAGGGGCTCCCTGGCGTTCCCGCCAAGAACGGGAATCGGGGAGGGGATGCTACTCCGCAAGGCCGATCTCCAGGCCCTCGATGCGCTCGAAGTGCCGCACGTTGTCCGTGAGCAGACGGAGCCCGTGGCGCAGACAGGTGGCGCCGATCAGCAGGTCCATGTGGTCGATGAGCCTGCCGGCCCTTCGCAACCCCGCGCGGCGTTCGCCGAACAGCCGCGCCACCTGAGCGTTGACCCCGAGGACAGCTACGCCGGCGAGGAAGCCGCGCAGAATCCGCAGAGCTTCGTCCGTGTCCTGCGCCAGGAACACCCCTTCGTAGAGCTCGGCGACGGAGATGATGCTGACGAACACCGTACCGTCAGGGAGGGCATCGACGACGGACACCGCGCCGGGCTTCCCCAGCATGTAGTTGATGGCCCAGTCGGTGTCGATGAGATAGCCATTCACAGTCTTGGCGGCTTCCGCGTTGAGATCTTGCGGGCCTCGTAGATATCCCGTTTGAGCTTCTCGCCGTCCACGAGGCCGGCCCATCCGCCTGCGGCGCGGCGCATCCGCTCCCTGTCTCGCGGGCCGGCTGCGTCCTCGTCGTCAGGGAAGAGCACGGTGACCTCGCAGGGCTCCCGCCGCGGCACGTCGGGCGGCAGCACGATGCGGCCGTTCTCGTACTTTGCCTTGATCGCGACCATGATCCACCTCTCAACCGTCTACTGCTTCCCTCTCCATTCTAGCGCCGCGGGCTGGCTTTGCAAGGACGCGGCCGAATCCCCGGCAGCGCCGTCATTCCCCCTTGCCCTTTGGGACGGCCGTGGGCGTGATGGTCATCGTGATGGTCGCCTTGGCGACGGGCGCCTTGAAGTCGAGGCCGATGCGGGTGGGCTGGGTGCGGGTGCGGACGTCCTCGCGGATCTTCTCGGCCTTGACCGCCAGCTCGCCGCCGACGGCCGCGAGGGCGACGCGGACCGCCTCCTTGCCGTCCCAGACGACGAGCGAGCCGTCGTCGAGCTGCTGCCACTTGCCGAAGGTCACGAGCGCGGTGCCGAAGGTCTGGGGCTCGGCGAACGCGACCTCGTCGGTGACGGTGAGCGAGCCGGCGCCCTTGCGGGAGTAGACGAAGGTGCGGACGAGCCGCTCGAGGCCCTTGACCTTGTAGGCCGACGCGATGTCGAGCACGAGGGTGTCGGCGTCGTCGGTGAGCTCGGCCTGGAGCACCTTCCCCTGGGCGCGGCGGCCCGACTGCTGGAGCTGGCCTGCGACGAGAGGGACGGGGTGGCCCCAGGAGTTGAGCACCTTGCTGACGTAGCGCTTCGAGCTGAAGGTCCGCGCGGTGTAGACCTCGGCGCCGGGGTCCACGAGCACGGTCTGCGAGCCGACGACGACGACGTAGCTGCCGACGTCGTTGTGGTGGTGGTGCTCGGCGTTGTGGCCGCCCTTGAGCGCGACGCCCATCCGACAGGCCGAGCCCTCGGCAGGCCGCCCGAGCAGCACGCCGGCATCGCCGAACCACGATCGCAGGCCGATCTCGACCGCGGGCGTCTCGGCGGGCGGCGTCTGCGTCGCCGCGTTGGGCAGGGAGTACATCATCGTGGTGAAGAGCGCGCCGCTCGGGCCGACGGTGTCCACCGTGTCCCAGCGGTCGAGGCCGAGGCGCAGGCGGCGGCTGATGTAGGCCATGGCGCGCGAGTCGGGCCTCGAGCGGGGCGAGCAGTCGGCGAAGGCGGGGTAGACGCCGTGGACGATCTCGACGCGCGCGCCGAACGTGGCGGCCTGCTCGACGCCCTTGCGGGCCATCAGATCGACCTTGCCGCCCGTGGCCTGCGCGATGGTCTCGGCGAGGAGCAGGTAGTGGCCGAAGCCGTAGTTCCAGTAGCCCACCCCCTCGGAGCAGTAGCCGTCGGGGGTGAAGCCTCGGAGGAAGTAGGTCGAGTAGTGCTCGGCGGCGGCGACGAACAGGGCGCGCTGCTCGCGGGAGTCGACCATGGCGAGCGCCGTGCCCGTGACGCCGGCGAGGCACACGGCGTTCCAGTTGTTCGTGCCGGTCATCCACCAGTTGCGCTTGCGCTTGCCGGCGGCCATGTCGCGGAAGGGCTTGATGACGCGGCGCTGGCAGTGGTCTCGGATGAGCTTGCGGACGTCGGGCTCGAGGCTGTCGCCGAGCAGGGAGTCGGCGGTCGCGAGGTTCCAGCCGAGGGCGGAGGAGGCGAGGTCGACGTCGATGACGCGGCCCTTGAAGTTGGCGAGGCTGCGGTCGTGGGCGGGATAGACCCACGCCTTCTCCTCGCACACGGCGCGGACGACGGCCGCGAGCGGCGGGAGGAAGCGCCCCTTGCTCTCGAGGCACTCGGCGAGGGTGAAGGTGGTGATGCGGCTGCGTCGCTGCCCCGCCACGCGCTGCCAGCGGCTGCGGTTGCCGGTGCGCGAGTAGTCGAGGTAGAGGTCGTCGGGCTGGTCGGGCAGCGGCTCCTTCATGAGGCCCTCGGCGCGGCCGACGAGGCTGCGGAAGGAGCGGTGCTTCGCCAGCCGGTCCCAGGTCTCGCGGTCGGCGATGGGTCGGCCGAGGCCGGTGGGATGCTCGACGAGCTTGGGCGCCAGCTCGGCGGCGCGCCGCTCGATGCGCTCCCAGTCGCTGCTGCCGGCGGTGGCCGCCGCGACCACGCAGAGGGCCAGCACTGGGGACAGGACGGCTGCGCTGTTCGGCATGGGCGTCTCCATCGTCAGCCGAGCGCTCGGCGCGGCCGCGTCACTGCCGCCGTCGCCGCTTTGGCGGATTGGCCCGCCCGGCCGGCGCGCCGCCGCGGACGCTCACCCGGTCGGGCTTCGGGAAGTCGTCGGGCACCGCCGTGTGCGTCACCTGCCCCGTCGCGGCCCACTCGGTGCCCCGCTGGAGGGTGACGATGAAGCCGACGCAGCGCATCTGCGGGACGGCGTGGCCGAGCACGGTGTGGAAGACCCGGCCCTTGCCGTAGCGGATGGCCATGAGCACGGGCTCGTGCTTGCCGGTGCCGCGCTGCTTGGCGTCGTGCCAGGCGGTAGCGAGGACGGTGAGGTTCTTGGCGGGGCCGCGGAGCTTGCTGTAGAGCTCGTCGGTGGCGTGCATCCAGGGCGTCGGCAGGCCCTTCATGATGGGGTGCTCGGGCTCGCGGGTGACGACGGGCCAGGGGTGCTGCTTGCCGTGGGTGCCGCCCCGGCCGGGGCTCGTGTCGCGCACGATCCGGCCGTCCTGCCAGTAGAGGAAGGGCCCGCTCTTCTCGTTGCGGCCGCCCCAGCCGCCGACGCCGATCATCTCGTTCCACGCGGCCCACTTGCCGAACGCGTTGTCGGACGCGTGGATGACGACCAGCCCGCCGCCGTTGCGCATGTACGCCTCGAAGGCCCGCTTCGTCGCGGCTGGCCACTCGGCGCCGTTGTAGTTCGACACCACGACGTCGTAGTCGGCGAACGCGGGCTTGAAGCCGCCCATGGGCTGTTTCTTCGCCGGCGAGGTCGCCACCTCGACGGCGAAGATCCCCGCCGCGTCGAGGATCTGCTCGATGACCGGCGTCGTCGCCTTCCAGTTGTGGTTGTTCTGACCATCGACGATCAGCACCTTGAGCCCCGGCTCGCCCGCGCTCGCCACCGACAGCGCCGCCAGCCCGACGAGCCACCCGAGAGTGAACGCCTTGCACCGCATGCGACCGTCTCCTGTTGCCCCTCGATGTCCTCCGCACCCAGGGTAGCCATTCGCCGCGTCGCGATCAAGCGGCGCTCGGCCTCCCCGCGCGGCCCTCGGCGGCCGTCAGTGCCCCCGACCCGCCGCGTCGTCCACGGCGCCCTCGGTCGAGAAGTCGTCGAAGACGACGTGGCCCCAGCCGCCGGTGTGGCGATCGACGATGCGGAGCAGCAGCTTGCGGCCGCGGAGCTTCGCGACGTCCCAGGTCACCCGCCGCATCGTCCAGGAGCTCTGGCCGCTGGCCTTCATCAGCTCCTTGCCCGTCGCGGCGTCGCAGAGGGCGACGTAGGTGTCGCCGTGGCTGCCGCCGCCGACGAGGAACGACATGCGGCCGCCGCGCAGCTCGAACACCGGCGACTCGATGACGCCCGTGAGCCCGTCGCCGGCGATGCCGTCGGGGCCTCGGCCCAGGGTGTTGAGCAGGGCCTTGCCCTGCTTGTTGGTGCGGCCCCGCAAGTAGAATGGCGAGACGTCGGAGCGCGCGGCGGGCAGCTTGCCCTCGACGACCCGCCAGCCCTGCATCCCCTCCTCGAAGGTGAACCGCAGGCTTCCGACGGGTTCGGCGCCGTCGTAGGTCGGCGCGGCCGGCGGCCTGGCGGGCTTCGGCCGGCGGCGCCGCTTCCAGCGGTCCATGCCGGGCCGCTTGGGGCCGGGGTCGAAGAAGCGGGCGCCCTGCCCGATGCGGTCGTAGTCGCCGAGGTCGGCGCGGGCCTTCTCGACGAGCGCCGTCAGGCGGGCGACCACGGCGGGATGATCCTTGGCGACGTTGTGCGTCTCGGCGACGTCGGCCTCCAGGTCGTAGAGCTCGACGCTCTTGACCGCGTCGACCATCCGCGCCGACCAACTGCACCACGGCGGCCGAGCGGGCCGCGGCAGCACCAGCTTCCACCGCCCGCTCCGCACGGCCTGGAGGTGGGTGTAGCAGTAGAAGTAGTAGGCCTCGTGCGGGCTCTTCGCCCCGGGCTGCCCCGAGAGGATGGGCCAGGCGTCCCTGCCATCGAGGATGCGGTCGGTCGGCGGCTGGGCGCCGGCCAGCTTCGCGAAGGTCGGCAGCACGTCCATCGTCGTGACGATCGCGTCGCTGACCCGCCCGGCGGGGATCTTGCCCGGCCAGCGGGCGATGCAGGGCACCCGCGGGCCGCCGTCCCAGGTCATCATCTTGCTGCCGCGCAGCGGGGCCGCGCTGCCGCCGTAGTCGCCGATCTGCTTCTCGATCCACGGGCCGTTGTCGGAGGTGAACACGACGAGCGTGCGCTCGTCGATGCCGAGCTCCTCGAGGGTCTTGAGGATCTCGCCCATCGACCAGTCGAGCTCCTCGACCACGTCGCCGAAGAGCCCGCGCTTCGACCTGCCCCTGAACGCCTCGGACGCGCCGAGCGGCACGTGGGGCATGTTGTGCGCGAGGTAGAGGAAGAAGGGCTGGTCGCGGTGCTTGCGGATGAAGCCGACGGCCTCGCGGGTGTAGGCCTGGGTGACCTGGTCCATCTCGCCCTGGTCGAGGAAGTCGTCGACGACCTCGTTGCCGCGCATCCATTGGGTCTTGAAGGACTTGGCCGAGACGGTGCGGGTGAAGCCGTTGTGGAGCGGGGTGCCGAAGAAGGAGTCGAAGCCCTGGGCGTTGGGCATGAGCTCGGGCGGGTAGGCGGCGCGGCGCCCGCCGGCGACGTGCCACTTGCCGATGAGGCCGGTCGCGTAGCCGGCGGCCTTGAGCACCTCGGCGACCGTGATCTCCCTGGGGTGGACGACGGTGTGGCCGCCCTTGGTGTTGCCCGGCTCGGCGACGCGGATGGGGTAGCAGCCGGTCATCAGCGCGGCCCGCGACGGTCCGCAGACGGGCTGTGCGTAGAAGCTGGTGAGCCGCATGCCCTCGCGCGCCATGCGGTCGAGGTGGGGCGTGCGGATCTGCGGCGAGCCGAAGCAGCCGACGTCGCCGTAGCCCTGGTCGTCGGTGAAGCAGAGGATGAAGTTCGGCTTCGCCGTCTCGGGCGCGGCGGGCTCGCGCCGGCCGGCGAGCG
>CBFDBL010000415.1:0-5971 GCA_965603035.1 uncultured bacterium | reverse complement strand
AGGCAAGGGCACGTTCACCCAGAGCGGCGGCACGGTCACCCAGACGGGCGGCGGCCTACTCATCCTCGGCGACCACGCAGGCTCCGAGGGCATCTACGACTTGAGCGGCGGCACCCTGACCGTCAACAGCGTGAGCGTGGCCGACAAGGCCAACACCATCGGCACCTTCACCCTCAGCGGCACAGGCACCCTCGACAGCGGCGGCGACACGAACATCGGCCAGGCCGGCGACGGCGAGCTCAACATCCAGGGCGGCACCGCCACCATCGGCGGCAGCCTCTGGGTCGGCCACCTCGCTGGCTCCAGCGGCGCCGTCACCCAAAGCAGCGGCGACGTGACCGTCAACGGCTGGATCCTCGCCGTCGGCGACAACGGCTCCGCCGCGGCCTCCTACGAGCTCTCTGGCGGCACCCTGACCTGCAACACCGACTACGTGGCCGTCGGGCGCGGGGGCGTGGGCCACTTCGTCCAGAGCGGCGACTCCACGTTCAACGCCAACGTCTCGCAGCGGCTGCTCATCGGCGACAACCCCGGCGCCGATGGCTCGACCTACACGATGACGGGCGGCACCCTCGACGTCAACAACGGCAGGGAACTGGGCGTCGGCAAGGGCAGCTCCGGCGCCTTCTACCAGAGCGGCGGCGTCGTGAACGCCTCGGGCCGGCTGGCGCTCGCCACCGGCGGTGGCGCCCAGCCCGGCCGCTACGAGCTCAGCGGCGACGCCGTCCTCAACGTCGGCGGCGACTACTTCCTTGTCGGCCAGGGCGGCCAGGGCACCTTCGTCCAGAGCGGCACGTCCACGGTCAATGCCAACCTCGGCACCGAGTTCATCGTCGGCGACGGGGGCAGTGCCGTCGGCCGCTACGAGATGAGCGGCGGCACCCTGAACGTGAACAACGGAAGGACCCTGTACGTCGGCAAGAACGGCACAGGGACATTCGTTCAGAGCGGCGGCACGGTGAACGCGAGCGGCCGGCTGCACGTCGGCCAGGCCGCCGGCAAGAGCAGCCTGTACGAAATGAGCGACGGCCAGCTCAACATTGCCGACGACCCCTTCGTCATCGGCGTGAACGGCCAAGGGACGTTCACCCAGACAGGCGGCACGGTCACCCAGAGCGCCAGCAGCATCTACCTTGCCGACAACGTCGGCTCCGAAGGCACCTACAGCATCAGCGGCCAAGCGGTCCTCAGCACCGCCGGCCAGCTCCGCGTGGGCAATCGCGATCAGGGCACTTTCAGGGTCATCACAGGCGGGCCGACGATCAACGCCAGCCAGCTCCAGACCTGGAGTGGCCGCTCCACCCTCGGCTTCCACGTCGCCAACGACGGCGTCGCCTCGATCGACGTCACCAACAACGCCGCACTCGCCGGCCACCTCGAGATGCGCATCCACAACCACATCGCGCTCACCGCCGGCGACTCCTTCATCCTCGTCGATGCCGGCAGCATCAGCGGCGACTTCAACACCAAGGACCAGAGCGTCTTCAGCTCCGGGCCGCCGGTCGGCAGCCAATACATCGCGACCTACGACCCCGCCCAGGGCCAGGGCACCGTCGCGGCCGCGGTCGGCACCGGCTGGGAGATCGTGTTCCCCAAGGCCAACCAGGGCTGGGTGCAGATCGACAACGCCGACTCCTGGCCGACCCTCGAGCTCCTGCTCGACATCGACTTCAACGGCGCGCTGCCCGGCAACGACCTCGACGCGCTCATCGCCTACATCGACGAGGCCGGCTTCGCCATCGAGAAGCCCGAGGGCGGCAGTAAGTACGACCTCAAGCTGCTCATCGGCCCGCCCACCGACGACTCCACGGCGTTCTTCGCGTGGGACCTCTCGGGCTTCGACGAGAACGTGGGCCTCATCGGCGTCGGCGCCAACATCCCCGAGCCGGCGACCCTCAGCCTGCTCGCCCTCGGCGCGCTCGGCCTCCTGCGGCGCCGACGCCGCAGGCGCTGACGCCACCGCATCGACTCACCGGAGCGCGCCCCGCGGCTACACGGCCCGGGGCGCGTTCCTCATGAGGTCGCGCCGCCAAATCGGGGCTTGACTGCCCCGCCTGCGTCAGGTATCATTCATCCCGGCCCACCGTGGCACGACGTCGGGGCTCCGCGGTGGCATGCCCCGACTCCGATGCGGCCCGCACGGCCGCGCTTAGGAGACCCCCGTGCCCCGACACGACGGCGCTCACGCCCGCGGCCGCCCCATGCTCGGCGCGGCGCTCTGCCTCGCAGCCCTCTGGGCCCTCGCCGCGCCCGCCCTGACAGCACCGGCCGACGGCAGGCGCCCGCCCGACAAGCCGACGATGCTGCGCGACCTCCGCACCAAGGGCCACGAGCGCCTGACCGCCGGCGACTACGAGGCCGCACTCGCCGCCGCCAACGACATCCTCCGCCTGTCGCCCGACGACCTGGCCGGCAAGCGGCTGCGCCACGAGGCCGCCCAGGCCATCCTCGCCAGGCCACTGCCCAGCGCCCAGAAGGTGACGCGCCGCACGCGCAACAGCCGGTTCCTCCTCGAGCTCGAGCGCGAGATGCTGCTGCCCGCTCCCGACGTCATCATCAGCGCCGGCAGGGCCAAGGGCCCGAAGCCGCCGCGGGCGCCGATCATGGAGCCCTGGGAGCGCCAGCTCCGCAAGCGGCTCAAGCGCCCCGTGACCGTGGAGTTCCGCAAGACCCCGCTGCCCGACGCGCTGCGCCGGCTTGCCGAGCTGGGCGACATCCAGATCGTGCTCGACCCGAAGGCGGCGGCCGGCGCCGGCCCCCTCACGCTGGCGCGCACCAAGATGCCGCTCGACGCGCTCCTGCGCTGGGTCGGGCGCCTGGCAGGCACCCGCCACACGCTCTGCGACGGGGCCGTCTACGTCGCTCTGCCCGACGGCATCGACGACGAGCCCGTCCAGCGGCTCTACACGGTCGCAGGCCTGCTGTCGCCGCCCCGCGACGCGCGCCGCGCCCGCCAGCCAGGCCCCGTCGAGCTGACGTCGACGGCCCGCCAGACGCCGGTCGTCCCCTACGACCCCGACCGCCTGGGCGAGGGCTGGGTCCGCTTCATCCGCGCCAGCATCGCGCCGGAGAGCTGGGAGCGGCGCGGCGAGCCCGCGGTCGCGCAGGAGCGGCCCGCCCACTCCATCGCGTACCGCAACGGCCGCATCGTCGTGCTCCACACCCCCGAGGTCCAGAGGCAGGTCGCCGACCTGCTGGCCAACTTCCGCCGGCGCATGCACCTCCAGGTGCACGTGCTGTGCCGGTTCCTGTTCCTCGCGCGGGCCGACTTCGAGGCGCTGAACCTCGAGACGAGCCTCGACACCCTCGACGAGCAGCCCGACCGTAGTTGGCGGGTGGTCGGTGCGACTATCAACGATCCCGAGCGCGAGGCGCTCTCGCGCTTCCCCGCCTTCGCGACGGTCAGCAGCGGGCTCAACGTCCTCTACTCCTACCTGGGCGACGACCAGGTGGGCGCGCTGCTCCAGGCCGTCAAGACGACCCGCAAGGGCACCATCCTCGAATCGGCGCGCCTCACCTGCTTCAACACCCAGCGCGCCATCATCCAGCGCCTGGTCGCCATCAACTACGTCCGCAGCATCTCCACCGACGAGGAGCCCGAGATCGGCAACATCCCCGAGGGCTTCATCCTCGACGTCCAGCCCTTCGTCAGCGCCGACCAGCGCTACATCACCCTCGTGCTCCAGCCACAGATGCGCAAGCTCCTCGAGCTCAACAACTTCGACTTCAGCTCCGACCCCGAGGAGTTCATCATCGGCCCCGACCCCGACCCCGTGATCCGCGGCCGCCGCATCCAGATCCCCGTCACCGCGCTCTACAGCCTCGCGACCACCGTCACCGTCCCCAACGGCGGCACCCTGCTCGTCGGCGGCTTCAGCGAGGTCGAGCACCGGCGGGGCACGGCCGGCATCCCCATCCTCGAGCACATCCCCCTCCTCGGCCGCCTCTTCCGCGGCTTCAACCGCGGCGAGGCCCGGCGCACCCTCTTCATCCTCGTCACCGCCGAGACCGTCCCCGAGCTCTTCGAGGGCGACTAGCCTCCCGACGCCCTCCCCCGGCCCGGCCATGTTGACGCCCCGCAACGCCGCGGGCCCGCGTGCCAGCGCTTGCCCCCATAAGCCTAAGCCAACGCTTGTCTTACGCCCTTCCAGGGCATGTTGCGTTCCGGCAACGTCAGGATGGCGCGTTCGCGTATCCCCTTGCCAGCGCAGCGCTTAGCATGTTGACGTACCGCAACATGCCCGATCCGCTTCCCGCCAGGGCTCCTGCCCGGGCTGCCGACGCAACCCTATAGGTAACAACGACATGCACCTGCCGCCCGGCCCGGCAGCCGCCGGTTGCCTCGCCGGCGCGCTGGCCCGCGGCCCACCGCGTGGTCCGACGGGGCAGCCGCCGTAAGTCCTATGCCTAAGAGAAGTAAGGGATTTTCCAGCGCCGCGGACGGCGCCCGGTCTGGCCGGCACGGTTTTTGCTAGTCTCAAATGCGTTGGGGAGGAGAGGGATGCGCCTACATCGCAGGAGCAGGAGGAGCTTTCCCATGCGTAGCCGTACTCTGGTTGTGACGCTGACGGTCGCCTTGTCGTTCGTGCTGGCCCCGTTGCCGGCCGCGGCGATGATGTACCAGTTGCAGGGCGGGACGCTCGAGCTGCCCGACACACTGGACGGGCAGACGACGTTCGAGCCGGTGACCTTCGCGACCCCGTTCGAGACGACGCCGGTGGTGGTGGCAGGGCCGATCGGCGGGAAAGGCACGGGCACGGCGGCCCTGCGGATCCGCAACGTGACAACGACGGGGTTCGAAGTCGCGCAGGTCGAGCCGCCGGTCAGCGATGGCCAGCACACCGCGGAGCCGATCAGTTGGCTCGCCGCGACGCCGACGGACGGCGAGGCCGTCATGCTGGGCGGCCTGTCCTTCGAGGCCGGCACCCACAGCACGACCACGGCTGTCCACAGCATCGTGTTCGGCAGCGAAGGCGGGCACGACACCATCCTGCTCGGTGGGGCCTACAGCGCCGCACCGATCGTCCTGGCCGAGATCCAGACCATGGCGAACGAGTCGACCACCGACCCGCCGCCAGGCGGCCCGTCCACCCCGTGGCTCACCACGTCGGTCAAGGACGTGACGAGCACCGACTTCCTCGTGGCCCTCGAGCGTGCCGAGGTCAACGACGACAGCACCGTGACGCTCGACGAGACGATCGGCTACATCGTGCTCGGCCCTGGGCAGGGCAGCTTCACCGACGACAACGGCGCGCACATCCTCTGGCAGGCCTTCGCCACCAACACGGTCATCCCGGGCAGCACGACCCCCTCGAGCGGCGCGGACCAGAAGACGGGCATGGGGCCGGGCACGTGGGTCTCCTTCCCCGAGAGCTTCGCCTCGGCGCCCGCCGTCGTCGCGACCGCGCGGCTGCGGGTAGGCGGCGACGGCTACTGGCTGCGGACCAACGGCATCGAGGCCGGCCGCGTCCGTCTGCTCTGTGAGGAGGACCAGTACAACGACCCCGAGCGCGGCCACGCCAACGAGGCGGCGAGCGTCTTCGCCTTCTCGCAGAACTTCGACGTGCGGATCCCCGAGCCCGCGACGCTGGCCCTCGTCGGCCTCGGCGGGCTCGCGCTCCTGCGGCGGCGCCGCAGACGCTGAACCGTCCCAAACGCGCATCCCGAACGCCCTCGGCCACGGCCGAGGGCGTTTTTTTTCGCGCCCTCCCCCACCCCGCCGGCCGCCCCTCGACGGGCGTCGTCGGCGTAACAACAAGACTGGTATAGGCTTAGCGAGCGATGCAGTGCTGGCGCAGGTCTCGGAGCCTGGCGGAAAACAGTATATCGCCGCACTTGACATACAGGCTAGAGTGTGGTAGTATACTGATGGCGAGGGCGATGCGGCGCCTGCTGCGTGCGCGCCGCACTGAAGGCTCCATGGGCCGGCCGTGATAAGCCGTCGCGTCGGTCGCTGGCACCGCGGCCGACC
>CBFDBL010000414.1:0-5979 GCA_965603035.1 uncultured bacterium | reverse complement strand
GGCAGGCGCCCTGCATCGACTGGCTGTAGAAGGCGGTGCTGCCCTGCTGGGCCTGGGTGAAGAGCTGGGTCTCGGGCACGTAGAGGATGCCGATCTCGCCGCCTACGGGTCGCGACTGCCAGAGCGCCTGCTGCTCGGGCGCGTGCACCCAGTCGCACACGGCGCGCGAGGCCTCCGAGCGCGGGGTGCGGGCGCCGTCCATGGCGTAGGGGCCGAAGGCGCCGAAGAGCGGGCCGTCGAGCAGCGGGCGCCAGCGCAGGTAGAAGAGGCCCGTGGCGCCGCACATGAAGCTCACGAGGTCCCAGTAGCGGACGTCGTCGGGCGCGGCGATGCGGCCCTCGTCGCGCGGCTTGCCGAGCACGTTGGGCGCCATCCACAGCGGGCCGCCGTAGGCCTCGGCGTGCCAGAAGCGCTTGCCGCGGCACGCCGCCCGCACGAGATCGGCGGCGTGGAACTGCTTCCACGGCTCGTCGCCGTGGCGGCACGAGCCCCAGGTGTAGCCGTAGCTGTCCACCTCGGCCGCGGCGCGCCAGTCGTCGGCCGCGGCGGGCGCCATGCGGGTCAGGCTGCCCGCGATCCCGTGCGCCGTGATCGGGCTCACCGGGTCGAGCTCGCGGATCAGCTCGACCCGCCAGCGCAGCAGGCGGTAGGCGTTGTCGATGTGGAAGGCCAGCCAGTCGAGCACGTCGGGGTAGGCGCCGCCCTGGCGCGGGGGCAGGACGTCGTCCCACTCGGCGAAGCTGTAGCGGTGCCAGGCCTCGCCGAGTGCCCGCAGGTCGCCGTACTTGGCCTGGAGCCACTGTCGGAACCTTGCGGCGGTGGCCTCGCAGTAGCACTGGCCGGCGTTGCACTCGTTCCACACGTCGTACCAGCCCATGCCCGGGTGGTCCTTGTAGCGGGTCACCAGCTCGCGGAGGAAGGTGCCCGCGGCCTCGCGCGCGTCGTCGTGGTCGAGGCAGAGGCCGCCTGCGCCGCCGACCGCGCAGCTCCCGTGCATGGCGCTGTGGGCCTTGCGGCCGTCGCGGCCCTCGCGGCGGGCGTGGGCGAGCGTCCGGTAGGCCCATTCGGGCGGCACGGTCATCATCTCGGCCACGACCGCCTTGATGCCATGGGCCGCGCCGAGCTCGAGCTGGCGGTCGTAGTCGCTCCAGTCCCACGTGCCCGGCGCCGTCTCGACCGCCGACCACAGGAACCAGTGGCGGAACGCGTTCATCCCGTCGGCCGCCGCCGTCGCGTAGTCGCGCTCCCAGTCCTCGCGCGGCGGGTTCGACTTGCGGAAGTAGACGGCGCCGAAGGGGAAGCGGGGCAGGGGGGCGCGCGCGCCAGCCATCGGGGACTCCTTGCTCACCAGTCGGCCAGCGACCCGTCCTCGTGCCAGAGGCGGGGCGTCTCCCAGCCGCCGTCGTAGAGCTTGTCGGCGACGGCCTCCTCGTCCACCTCGATGCCGAGACCAGGACCCGAGGGCACGTCGATGTGGCCGTCGGACACCACGAAAGGCTGCTTGAGATAGCCCTCGCCGAGGCTGACCTGCTCCTGGCACAGGAAGTTCGGCGTGCAGGCGTCGACCTGGAGACAGGCGGCGAGCGAGATCGGGCCGAGCGGGCAGTGGGGCGCGACGTGCACGTAGTAGGCCTCGGCCATGGCCGCGATCTTGCGCGTCTCCAGGATGCCGCCGGCGTGCGACACGTCGGGATGGAGGATCGCCGCCGCCTGCTTCTCGAGCACCTCGCGGAAGCCCCACCTGGTGAACAGCCGCTCGCCGGTCGCCACCGGGATGCTCGTCGCACGGGCGACGGTCGCCATCGCATCGACGTTCTCGGGCAGACACGGCTCCTCGATGAACATCGGGCGGAAGGGCTCGAGCGCCTTGGCGAGCCGCACGGCCATGGGCGGGCTCACGCGGCCGTGGAAGTCGATCCCGATGTCCACCGCGTCGCCCAGCGCCTCGCGCAGCGCCGCGACGCGAGCGACCGCCTGCTCGATGAAGGCCGGCGTCTCGACGAAGCGCACGGCGCCGAAGGGCGAGGTCTTGACGGCCGTGAAGCCCTGCTCCAGCCGCTTGGCGCCCGAGGCCACGCAAGCATCGATGTCCTGGCCGCCCACGTGGGCGTAGACCTTGATGCGGTCGCGCACGGCACCGCCCAGGAGCTGGTGGACGGGCGCGCCGAGCGCCTTGCCCGTGATGTCCCACATCGCCTGCTCGATGCCGCTGAGCGCGCTGCACAGCACAGGGCCGCCGCGGTAGAAGCCGCCGCGATAGAGCGCCTGCCAGTGGTGCTCGATCCGCCTGGGATCCTTGCCGATGAGGTATCGCCCCATCTCCTCGACGGCCATCGCCGTCGTCCGCGACCAGCCCTCGACCACCGGCTCGCCCCAGCCGACCAGCCCCTCGTCGGTCTCCATCCTCAGGAACACCCAGCGCGGCTTGACGAACAGCGTCTCGAGCTTCGTGATCCTCACGACGCGCGCTCCTCACATCAGGGTGCCAAGAGGATAGGCCGGAACCGCGAGCCGCGCAAGGCCGATGTGGGGCAGCTACTCGGCAGGAGCGTGACGGGGCAGCGCAAAGACGTACAGCGAGCCCTGGCACTCCTGCGCGTAGAGCCTGTCGTCCACCCGACAGAGGGGGCGGGAGAGGAAGTGCTCTCGGCCGAGGTCGTAGTGGGCGCGCACCTCGCCGGAGGCTGCGTCGAGGACCACCAGCTCGCCCATCCGCTCGAGGACGATCGCGTCGCCCGCGGGGAGCAGGTCGTCGCCGCCGAGGCCGGTCTCCCAGAGGAGGCGGCCGTCGGCCGGATCGATGGCGCAGGTCAGCTCCGCCAGGCCGATATAGAGCACGCCGCCGGCCAAGGACGCCTGCCTCGATCCCTCCGTCCGCATGTTGGCCGTGAGGTGGCGTGAGTATCGACGGGTCCCCTCCGTCAGCGACCAGCCCTCCACCCACACATCGACCCGCGCCGCCGAGGAGTCATCCTCGGCCGCGACCAGCGCCATGCACGCCAGGTCGCCCTGGACGTCCATGCACAGCACGCGGTGTCCGACGTCGAGCCGTCGCTGCTCGCGCAGGCCTGGCAGCGTCAGGATGCGCACGGCCTCCAGACCCTGCACGAACAGCGCGTTGCCCCGCATCACGAGGGGCCTCCCCTTCGTCCTCGCCACGAGCCGCCCATCGCTCTTGTGGTGCACCAGGGCCTCGCCGACGGGATCGCCAAATGCTTCAGCCCACACCGCCACGTGGCTCTCGCCGCAGATCGGCGCCCGATGGACGTAGTGCTTCGGGGGCAGGTCGAGGCGCGCTTCCCAGGCCACGGCCCCGTCCCTGGCGCGAACGCGGAACAGCCGCCCGTGCGATTCGGCGAAGACCAGGCAGTCGCCGTCGAGGGTCGGGGGGCTCGCGCCGCTGAGTTCCGAGCCGTCGGGAGGGAAGCTCCACACGGTGCGCCGCTCGCGCGTGTCGTAGGCGACGACATAGTAATCGCGGCTCTCGAAGTACACCACGCCCCGTTCCGCTGGCACGATGCTGCTGGAGGGCTCGTGAGGCCAATCGACGCGGTCGAGCAGGAAGCCCGGCGGGTTCGTGAGCCGTGTCATCTCGATCTGCGCGCGGGCGCCGCTGGCGCATAGCCGCACCGTGCGGTCGGCATCGGCGAGCAGCGCGCGGAGCAGCGGGTCCACCTCGCGCGCCTCGGTCAGGGTCCAGTAGCGCGTGGCCCCGCGCTTCTCCTCGGGCGTGCCGCTGCCGACGGCGTGCTCGAGTGCGGACCGGATGGCAGCCGCGTCGCACGTCTTCAGCAGCAGCTTGGCGTTGCGCGGGAGCCACCACGCCTCGGGGCGCTCGCCCCACAGCGGCTTGCCGAGCGCCGCCAGCAGGGCGCGGACCGTTGCCTCGCCGCCGCCCACCGCCGCGTCGTAGCCCCTGGCCGTGAAGCCGTCGGCGATCCACTCCAGGCGCGACTTATGCCCGTTCGCCTCGTACCAGGCCTCCCACGCCTCGTGCGTCCTGCCGACGTCCTGATTCGTGATGACCCGCAGCGCCCGGAGGCAGAAGCTCCAGGTGCAAATCCACCCCTCGTCGGGCGGGGGCGCCCAGCGCAGGGCGCGGATGAGCCGCGGCACGGAGGTCTCGTCGCCCACGTAAGCCAGGTAGGCGTAGGCGTCGTGGCCTGCGGGCGGGAAGCGTATCGCCCGATGGCAGGCTTCGCGCAGCGTGGCGGGGTCGGCGTCGAGGTCGAGCGCCTGGAGCTGGCGGATGGGGCGCAGGAGCAGGAAGTAGAACGCCGATAGCGATGCCACCGCCACCAGGGCCGCCGCCGCCATCGCGCACAGCCACGCGCGGCTCGCCCGTTCGCCGTCGCGCCATCGCCGCCAGCTCTTCGCCGCGCGGCGCGCCAGGTAGTAGGCCAGCACGGGCGCCCCGAAGGCCAGCGCCGCCATCGCCGTGCGCTCCTCCGTGTCAGCCAATCCGTCGGCGCACGAGATGACCCACCACAGAAACAGGTAGGCCGCGCCCGCCCACAGCATCAACGCGGCCAGAAGCCGACTCGATCGAATCCGCTCCCACGCGTGCCGGTCTACCCGCCTCCACAGGACCGCATACCAGACGATGCCCAGCACGAGCACGACGATCGGCCCGGGACTGTCCACCATGCCCAGCAGCCCCAGGGGGCGGTCGAAGTAAGCGTACTCGACGAAGTTGTTGATAGGGAGAGCGATGAGCAGCCCTGCGAGCAGCAGAACCTTGCCCAGAAACCCGAGCAGAACGGCTGGCGAGCGTCGCGGGCGTGTGGTCATGCCCCGTTCCCACACTGGCGTCGGCTGTCCGGTCGGATTCTATCTGCCCGCCCCCCTCGCGGCAAGGCCACGCGGCCAGGGAGCGGGCAGCTACTCGGCTGCGGGCCGCTTCCTCAGGGCGAGGAGGGCCTGGGCGTAGCGGCGGCCCAGCTCGCGGGCCGTGGCGGCGGTGAAGTGGGCGTTGTCGCTCTTGAGGCCCAGGCCCTCGGCGCTGACGTAGGCCGTGCGCTTCACCTGACTGGGGAGCTGGCGGAGCGCCTGGTCGACGACCTTCGCCTCGCTCTTGCGCTCGAGCGCGGTGTCGGAGAGGCCGCCGGCGAGGAAGGGCACGTTGGGCGCGTGGAGGTCGCGCCGCAGGCGGGCGATGAGGTCGTCGAGGCGCTCGGCGTAGAGCGGCGCGGCCTTGGGGTTGCTGTCGCTCTCGCCCTGGTGCCACAGGATGCCTTTGAGCACGCCCCGCTCGCGCGCGATGGCGACGCGCCGCAGCGCCTCGTCGTAGGGCTTGCTGCGCGTCTGGCGCCAGGCGGCGCCCTTCTTCCAGACCGTGATGGGCGAGCCGCCGGCCGCGCAGGGGATGAGGCCGATCTGCACCTTCGCGTCGGCCTCGGCCAGGGCCTTGCCGAAGCTCAGGCCAGGGCCCACGCCCGCCATCGGCTTGTCGAAGTGCACCGGGTCCACCGCCGGCACCCAGCGGTCCTGCTTGTCGAGCTTGAGGACGCGGGGGTGAGCGGTCTGGTCCTCCTTGGCGACCTTGCCGCGGCCCGCCATGTTCGACTGGCCGATGAGCAGGTAGAGATGGAAGCTCGCCCGCGCGCCCATGTCGGCTCCTCCGCTGTCGCTGCCCGTCTCGCCGGCGTGTCCGGCCGCGCAGAGCGCGGCGGCGAGGGTTGCGGCGAGGCACGTCGCTCGTGTCCGTGGTCGCATGGTCTCGCAGCTCCTGGGGTCGGCGGCCTCCCACGGGCAGGGATCATAGGGCGCTCGCCGCCGCGGGTCAAGGCGGCGAGCCGCCCACGGCGATCGCCGCGCGAGGGCGGCCAGTGCACTCGCGGGGCGGAGACGCCCCGCCGGTGTCGTTTGGTAAGTAACTAGCTTCTTCTCTCCCACCATGCGACCGAATCAACTCGACGCCCCCGTCCCCACCCATGTGGTATTGTCGGTCCGTTCAGGTAACAGCGGATAGCTGTTACC
>CBFDBL010000413.1:0-5991 GCA_965603035.1 uncultured bacterium | reverse complement strand
GGCGAAGCGGGCGGGGTTTCGGGTGCTGCTGGACTTCCATTACTCCGATACCTGGGCGGACCCGGGCCATCAGAGCAAGCCGGTGGCGTGGGAGGGATTGGGGTTCGAGAAGCTATGCGAGGCGGTCTTCGGCTACAGCCGCGACTGCATCGCGGCGCTGAGGAAGGCGGGGGCGCTGCCGGAGATCGTGCAACTCGGCAACGAGATCACGCCGGGGATGCTCTGGCCCGACGGGCGGGTCGGGGGGAAGGAGTTCGATACCCCCCGGCAGTGGCGTCGGCTTGCGGCGCTGCTGGCGGCGGGCCGGCGGGGCGTCGCGGCGGCGCTCGGGGAGGGGGAGTCGGTGGAGATCATGATCCACCACGCGAACGGCGGGAGCGTCGGCGGCACTCGCTGGTTCTTCGATCGTCTGGTCGAGCAGAAGGTGGACTACCTGTGGCTGCCGAACATCCTCTCGGTCGAGCAGAAGGTGGAGTTCGACCTCATCGGCCTGAGCTACTACCCGTGGTGGCACGGCTCGCTCGACGATCTGCGCCGCAACCTGGCGGCGACGGCGAAGCGCTACGGCAAGCCGATCGTGGTGGTCGAGGCGGCCTACTTCTGGAACGGTGCGTGGCCGAAGGGCCACCGCCCGCGCGAGGTGGCGCCCTGGCCGCTGACGCCGGCCGGGCAGAAGGCGTTCCTCGCCGACGTCATCCGCGCCGTTCGCCAGACGCCCGACGGCCTCGGCCGGGGGGTGCTGTGGTGGGCGCCCGAGGCGCTGCCCGTGGGCGGCATCCGAGCCGGCCTGAACCGCCGCGCGCTGTTCGACGAGCGGGGCAACGCTCTGCCGGCCATCGCGGCCTTCGAGGAGTGACCTGGTGGGGCCAAGTGTCAAGACCTGCCGCCTGCTGCGTATCCCTGTTGCTGGCCGTCCCTTCGTGTCGTAGGATTGCCCGGTACCGCCCGCTCCGCGGGGAGTGAGAGCGGTGTCGAGCCACCGCAGTCCACAGCGGACTCCGTCTCGTGACCCGCTTCCGCGGCGGGGCCTATGGAGTGCGGCGGCTCGACGCCGCTTTGGATCCCAGCGGAGCGGCCGGACGCTGTGAGGCGTCCGCGGGGCCTGTGGAGTGCGGCGGCTTGACGCCGAAGAACGAGATCCACGCGTGCCAGCCGCTGCCCGACGGGGTCGTGCTGATCGCGGAGTCGGGGCCGTGCCGACTCATCGAGGTCAACCGCAAGGGGGAGATCCTCCACGAGGTGAAGCTCACGACGAACTGCAAGCGGACCCACGGCCAGATGCGCGCCGCTCGCAAGCTGGCGAACGGCAACACGGTGATCTGCAACTGGGGCGGCCACGGCCACGTGGGCCAGCAGCCTCAGATCGTCGAGGTCACCCGGGACAAGAAGGTGGTCGCCACCCTCTTCGACAACCAACGGTTCAAGACCATCTCGGGCATCTGCGTCCTTGGCGAGCCGGGCGACGCGACGAGGTTCGGCCTCCTGCGCTGACGGTCCAGGCAGCTTCCCGGGCCGAAATCGCCCTAAGCATATAGTTCCCAGCGCTTTGCGGCGACAGAGAGGGCGTTGGCGTGAAACGCGCTCTTTCTGGCGTGATCGGCGCTTACCGTTTTCTAGACTTACGTCGACGTCTTGCGGACGAAGAGCTTGCCGGGGAGCTGGCGGACGAGCCGCTTGAGCTCGAGGACCATGAGCAGGCTGGAGGCGGTGTGGGCGGGTAGGGCGCAGGCGTCGGCGATGGCGTCGATGTGGGTCGGCTCGTCGGGGACGGCGGCGAGGACGGCGGCCTCGTCGTCGGAGAGGTCGGGCAGGGGCTCGCGGGCTCGTGGGCGGGGTGGGGCGAGGATGTCGCCGACGCGGCCGAGGCCATCGATGATGTCCTGCGGCGACTCGACGAGCCTGGCGCCCTGCTTGATCAGTAAGTGACAGCCATAGCTGAGCTTACGGTCGACGCGGCCTGGGAGGGCGAAGACCTCGCGGCCCTGGTCGAGCGCCCAGTCGGCCGTGGCGAGCGCCCCGCTGCCGTACCCCGCCTCCACGACCAGCACGCCGAGGGAGAGGCCGCTGACTAACCGGTTGCGGCGCTTGAAGTTGGCCCGCCACGGCGGGGTGTGGAGCGGGAACTCGGTGAGGACGGCTCCGTGCCGGGCGATGGCGTCCGCAAGTGGAGCGTTCTCAGGGGGATAGAGCTTGGCGAGGCCGCCGCCAAGGACGGCGATGGTGCGGCCGCCGCCGTCGAGCGCGCCCTGGTGGGCGGCCGAGTCGATGCCGCGAGCGAGGCCGCTGACGATGGTGAGTCCCCGCGCCGCGCACTCGGCCGACAGGCGCTCGGCCTGGTCGGTGCCGTAGTGGGTCGCGCGGCGCGAGCCGACGACGGCGAGCGCCACGGCATCCGTATCCTCAAGCGCTCCCTCGACATAGAGCACGAGCGGCGCGTCCCTGAGCCGGCGCAGCACGGCGGGGTAGGCGGGGTCGGGGAAGGGCACGATGGCGATGTCGCGTTCGGCGGCCTGCCGCAGCTCCTCGTCGGGCTCCTCGCTGCGGAGCAGGCGTGCGACCGCGCTGGCGAGGCGCTCGGGCAGGCCCGCGCGGCGCAGATCGCCGGTCGCGGCGCGGCGCAGGGCGTCGTGGGAGCCGAGCGCGGCGACGAGCCGCTCGTAGTCGGCCACGCTCAGCCGCATCGTGAGGCCCAGCGCCACGAGGTCGCGGAGGATGGCGTCCGACATGGCACCCCTCCCTCGGGGTCAGCCGTCTCGCGGTCGGGTCGGCGTCGGTCACTGGTCGCTGTGTGGCTTCGGCGCGAGGCGCTTCCATCGCTCGTAGGCTGCCTGGATCGCGTCGGCCTCGACGGCGCCGTCCCAGGCGGCGACGCCGTAGACGAGGTCGAGCGGCTTGCCCTTGGCCACGGCCATGGGCTGTCGGTGGAGGTTGAGGGTGGCGGCGATGTAGGCGAAGGGGCTGGTCATGGTGAACCAGGTGGCGGGGTGGCGCGCGTTGTCGGGGTGGTCGAAGAGGGCGACGGTGACGGGCTTGCCGCCGACGGGCGCGGTGTAGGCGCACCAGGTCGCGCGGACGAGCTTCTCGGTGCCGCGCACCCTCTCGCCCGCCTTGGCCGTAGGGTTGAGGAACGTGCCGACCTTGTCCATGGACGTGACGAACCGTATGCCGAGCCCGAAGTAGTGGCGTCCCCAGAGCTTGGTCTGCGGCAGGCCCTCGGCGGGCCCGAGGCGGGTGGCCCACGTCAGCAGGGTGGGGGAGGGGGCGGCGGCGTTGTGGACGAGGATGCGGCGCCGCTCGGCGAGCACGGGCTTCTCGCCGGGGCGCAGCCAGTCGAGCGACTGCTCGATGGAGACGCCGCGCGCGGTGGCCTTGGCGACGGGCTCGCCGCGCGGGACCTGCTTGCCGGGCTTGATGTTCGGGCTCTCGCCCCAGAAGTCGATGCCCTGGGCGCCGATGGCGAACATCAGGGCGTGGTGGTGGATGTGGTCGTGGGGCGAGTCGCGCAGGACCTGGACGCCGGCGGGGGTGTAGAGCGTGCGGACGTAGGTCTTGAACGTCTTGGGCGTCGCCTGGTAGTCGAGCACGGGCTGGGTGCCGCGGGCGACGGCGATCGAGTCCTTGGCCTTCTGGACGGTCAGCTCGGCGGCGCCGGCCGTCGAGGCCAGGCCGAGCGCGAGGCAACACAGCGGCAGAAGCTGGCGGAGAGGCATGGCTGTCCCTTCCATCAGGTAGGGGGGCGGACTGGGACCGGTAGCATGCGGGTCTTCCGGGGCGCGTGGAGTCGCTCGAGCAGACGCTGGACGGTCTCGGGCTGCTCGGCGGCGATGTTGACGGTCTCGCCCGGGTCGGCCTGGTGGTCGTAGAGCTCGACCTGGGCGAGCTTCTTCGTCTTCTGGTGGACCCATTCTACCACGCGGTAGCGTTCGGTGCGCAGTGTCTTGCCGAAGTAGCCTCGTCGCCCGAAGAAGCTGTAGGCCCCGTCCTTGCCGGGGTGGGCGGGGTCGTCGAGCAGTGGTCGTAGGCTCGCGCCGGGCAGGTCGGCCGGCGCACTGAGGCCGCACAGGTCCGCGAGGGTGGGATAGAGGTCGATCGTCTCCACCAGCCCATTGGCGGGCTTCCCTGGCTGAGCCATGCCCGGCACGCGGATGATGAGGGGGCTGCGGGTGGCGACGTCGAAGTTGGTCTGCTTGCCGAAGATCCCCAGCTCGCCCAGGTGCCAGCCGTGGTCGCCCCAGAGCACGACGATGGTGTCGCGGTCGAGGCCCAGCCGCTGGAGCTCGCCGAGCACCTTGCCGATCTGCGCGTCGATGTAGCTGACGCAGGCGAAGTAGGCGCGGCGCTGGTTGCGGGCCTGCGCGTCGGTGATGCGGCCCTTGCCGCCCGGCCAGGCGTAGTGGGTCGTGAGCTCGAAGCTGGGGTGCAGCGAGATGGCGGCCTCGACGTGCTTCGGCGGCTCGCGGTGCGGGGCGAGGCCGACCTTGGTCGGGTCGTAGAGGTCCCAGTACCTCTTGGGCGCGTTGTGCGGCAGGTGGGGCTTGTAGAACCCGACGGCGAGGAAGAAGGGGCGGCCGCGGGCCTTGAGGTCGCGGAGCTGCTCGATCGCCGCCTGGGCGTTCAGCCCGTCGGCGTAGCCCTCGTCGGGCACGTCGGCGCACTCGAAGGCGACGGTGTCGGTCTTGTTGCGACCGTAGCCGTACGCGCGGACGCTGCCGTCGGCGTAGCAGAAGAAGGCGCCCCAAGGGTCCCGCCACTTGCCGACGGGCGCGGTGGCGACGTCCCAACTGAACGGCACCTGGTGGACCTTCTGCGCGGGGTCCATGACCCCGCCGGGCTGATGGCTCACCTTGCCGATGCAGATCGTGCGATAGCCGTTGCGGCGGAAGAGGTGGGCGATGGAAACTGGCTGGGCCGGCTCCTCACGCAGGCGCCGCGCGCGGCCCCAGCAGTCCCCCGTCCACAGCCGCTTCCCCGTCAGCAGCGAGCATCGCGACGGGCCGCAGACGGCGCTCTGGATATAGTGTCGGGCGAAGAGCCTGCCCTGGGAGGCCAGGCGATCGACGTGCGGCGAGACGATGTGGTCGGCCCCGTAGCAGCCCAGCTCGGGCCGCAGATCGTCCACGCAGACCATCAGCACGTTCGCCCGCCTCCGCTCGCCCGCGGCCGGGCAGCGACGGGCGAGCCACAGGCCGGCCAGGGACGCGCCGGCCCGCGCGAGAAACTGGCGTCGTGTCGTGGCGGGCATGCTCACCTCGCTGTGATGGGGCGGCCCGGCTCAGCCCAGCAGACCCTTGAGGTGGGCGATGCTGCGCTCGGCCTGGGCGACGGTGCCGCACTCGACGCTGAAGACGATCTCGTCGCAGTCGAGTCCCTGGCAGATGTCGATGACCTTGGCCCAGTCGATGACCCCGTCGCCGCAGGCGCAGCCGACGGCGGTGCCGGTGACGGCGCCGCGCTCGTCCTCGCTCTGCTCGACCGAGATGTCCTTGGCGTGGAGGTGGACGAGCCGGTCCTTGACGCGCTCGAGCCACGCGTAGGGGTCCTCGCCGCCGAGGAAGCTGTTGCCGGTGTCGAAGTTGATGGCGATGGCGGGCGAGTCGACGAGGTGGTAAATGCGATCGAGCCCGTCGGGGGTGGTCGAGTACTGCTGGTGCGGCTCGAGCCCGATGACGACGCCGCGCGGCTCGGCGACCGCTGCCGCCTCGTGCAGCACGTAGCGCATCAGCTCGTGGTCCTGCTCCTCGGTCGTCCAGCTCGGCTTCGGCCCCTCATCGGTGTTGACGATCAGGGTCCCGCACTCGACGGCGAAGCGGATCGCCTGCTTGAGGTACTCGACGCTGATCTCCGGCTTGCACAGCGGCGTGTGGGCCGAGAGGCTCGACACCCCGATGCCGACCCGCTCGCAGACCCGGCGCACCCGCAGCGGGTCGTCGAGCATCGAGACGCTGTGGAAGTAGCCGGCCTCGCTGAGCAGCTCGCGGCCCCAGTGGACCA
>CBFDBL010000412.1:0-6067 GCA_965603035.1 uncultured bacterium | reverse complement strand
GGGCTGACTGCCGCAGACCCCTTGCGTCATCGCCCCCGGCGCCTGCGGGCGCGGAAGGCGGGCCTCGGGACTGGTGGGGGCCCTTTGCACTGCTCATGCAAAGGTCAATAGTTGTGCGCGCATCGGTAGACCCTGCCGTCCCTTCGGGACTTGCCGTGGGGGCGCCCGCGGTCCGTAGGCTGAAGCCCACGGCTAAACCCTGCCGTCCCTTCGGGACTCCCCACGGGCAGGACGGGATCCATCCCACACTCCGTGTGAGGGTCGTCACACGGAGTGTGACGGTCTACTCTGGCCCACCGACTTATGGAGGGTTCTTGTTGGTCGGGACACTGGACGCTGAGGGTCACGGCGCGCGGTGCGCGGGGGAAGGGGCCGGCAGGAGGGAGGGGGTGCGGCTCAGTCGTAGCGCACTTCGCGCACGTGGTCCTGCTTCTCGAACCACTCGACGGTGCGGCGCAGGCCTTCTTCGAGCTCGACCTGGGCGCGCCATCCGAGCAGCTCGGCGGCGCGGGAGGTGTCGAGGCAGCGGCGCGGCTGGCCGTCGGGCTTCGTGGCGTCCCAGTCGATGCGGCCGGCGAAGCGGCAGAGCCTGGCGATGAGCTTGACGAGGTCGCGGATGGCGCACTCGCGGCCGGTGCCGAGGTTGATGGGCGCGGGCTCGTCGATGCGCTCGGCGGCGGCGAGGATGCCGTCGGCGGCGTCGTCGACGTAGAGGAACTCGCGCGAGGCCGCGCCCGTGCCCCAGCAGGTGACGGCCTGGTCGCCGCGGCGGCGGGCCTCGACGCACTTGCGGATGAGCGCGGGGATGACGTGCGAGGTCTGCCGGTCGAAGTTGTCGCCCGGCCCGTAGAGATTGACCGGCACGACGACGGCGCTGGCGAGGCCGTACTCGCGGCAGTATGCGTCGAGCATGACGAAGAGCGCCTTCTTCGCCACGCCGTAGGGCGCGTTGGTCTCCTCGGGGTAGCCGTTCCAGAGGTCGTCCTCGCGGAAGGGGACGGGGGCGAACTTGGGGTAGGCGCAGACGGTGCCGGCCTGGACGAACTTGCGGATGCCGCGCTGGCGCGCGTGCTCGACCAGGTGGAGGCCCATGGCCATGTTGGCGTAGAAGAAGCGCCCCGGGTGCTCGCGGTTGGCGCCGATGCCGCCCACCTCGGCGGCGAGGTGGATCACCACGTCGGGCGCCGCGTCGTCGTACAGCCGCCGCACCGCGTCCTCGCGGGTCAGGTCGTAGTCGGCGCGGCGCGGGACGTCGATGCGCGTGCAGCCGCGCTCGCGGAGCTTGCGGCACACGATCCGGCCGAGGAACCCGGCCCCGCCAGTGACGGTCACCCGCAGGTCAGACCACTGGAGCATCGTCGCGAGCTCCCGCCAGTGGGAGGGGGGTGCCGTCGGCCGCGTCGTGGGGCTGGGCGGGCGCCTGCCGCGAGCCGTGGCCGTTGCCCATCGACCAGTGGTCCTGGCCCACCCCCTCGGGCAGCGCGTAGCCTGCATCGCGCAGGGTCTTCTCGCGAGCCGACAGCTCGAGGTCGGCCTCGACCATCATCGCGGCCAGCTCGCGGAACCCGACCTCGGGGCTCCAGCCGAGGCACGTCCTCGCCTTCGTGGCGTCGCCGAGCAGCAGGTCGACCTCGGAGGGCCGGAAGTACCGCGGGTCGATCTCGACGAAGTCGTGCCAGTCGAGGCCGACGTGGCCGAACGCGACGTCGAGAAACTCGCGCACCGAGTGCGTCTCGCCGGTCGCCACCACGTAGTCGTCGCCCCTGTCCTGCTGGAGCATGAGCCACATGGCCTCGACGAAGTCGCCGGCGTAGCCCCAGTCGCGCTGGGCGTCGAGGTTGCCCAGGTAGAGCTTCCTCTGCATGCCGAGCTTGATGCGCGTGGCCGCGCGGGTGATCTTGCGCGTCACGAACGTCTCGCCGCGGCGAGGCGACTCGTGGTTGAACAGGATGCCGTTGCTGGCGTGGATGCCGTGGGCCTCGCGGAAGTTGACGGTGATCCAATGGGCGTAGACCTTGGCCGCGCCGTAGGGGCTGCGCGGGTGGAAGGGCGTGCGCTCGGTCTGCGGGGTCTCGCGCACCTGGCCGAACATCTCGGAGCTGGAGGCCTGGTAGAAGCGCACCGGGCAGCCGGTCCGCTCCTGGTGCTCGCGGATGGCCTCGAGCAGGCGGACGGTGCCGACCCCGACGACGTCGGCCGTGTAGATCGGCATGTCGAAGCTCACGCGCACGTGCGACTGGGCGCCCAGGTTGTAGACCTCGTCGGGCTGTGCGCGGGCCAGCAGGTTGCGCAGCGTGTCGGCGTCGGTCAGGTCGCCGTAGTGGAGCCACAGGCGGGTCTCGGGGTCGTGGGGGTCGCGGTAGAGGTGCGCGATCCGCTCGGTCGTGAAGCTGCTCGACCGGCGGATCAGCCCGTGGACGGCGTAGCCCTTGCCCAGCAGCAGCTCCGCCAGGTAGCTGCCGTCCTGTCCCGTGATCCCGGTGATCACCGCGGTTCTGTTGCCCAAGATCTGCCCTCCTGTCACCGGCCGGTGAGGTCCTGTAGATAAAGGATGGAGCGACTCCGGGCCGATGTCAACCCTCCAGGGCCTGAGAGCAATGGCCCGCGAGCGGACCGACCGGTCGGTTGGCGGTAAGGGCCTGACGCGCATACCGACCAGTCGGTCCCTTGGGGCGCGGCGGGAGGGGGCCACACCTGCCGGGTGCTACCAGTCGTCCGGCTCGCGGCTCAGCTCGAGGTCGATGGTTCGCCGCCCGTCCTGGTCGCGCACCGCGGCGTCGATGCGGAACGGGTCGCCCGGGCTCTCGAACGTGAGCGCCCCCTCGCCGCGCTGCATCACCCCCGAGTCACGGTCGCGCTCGCGCCCACGGCGAGCATCAGCGCCAGCGTGTCCCCCATCCGCGCGAGGCTCGTCATGCCAGACCCTCTCGCCGGTTGCGAGTCAGTGGGGCCACCGACTCTGGCGCGGCACTCCTGGCCCTCTGGTCGTGTCCGTGCCCGGAACTGCTGCATCCCACGGCGGCTGCTCCCCCTCCGCCTGTGTGCTCGGGGCCGGCGCGCGACGCACCCACCCCGAGCAAAGCAGACCGACCCGTCGGTATGCTGGGCCGCTGTCAGCCGCGCGTGGCGCGCGGGCCGGCGAGGACATAGGGACCGTCGGGGATCGCAATGACGCGGGCACCGGGCTGCCTGGCGAGCAGGGAGTCGAGCGCGCCCTGGAGGCGCGCGGCGGGGTCGGCCGCCTCGCAGAGGACCTGCGCCGGGGTGACCGAGAGGCGGCGGAGGGTGTCGAGCGGGATGCCATCGGTCGAGACGACCAAGCCACCGACCCCGACGCGGCGCAGCACCTTGCACTGCTCCTCGAACTCCCACTGGTCCTGCTCGACGTCGTCGCGGCGGAGGATGTCGGGCACAAGCTGCTCGTGGCGGCCGTCGTAGCGGACCATGAGCTCGGCGTACTCGGGGTTGCCGATCCCCTCGCTGCACGCCGAGGCGATGAGGATCGTCCCCCCTTCCCTCACGACGGGCAGCGCGCTGACCATGCCCTTGACGCTCTGGTAGAAGGTCGCGTCGAGCGGGTGGCCGCCGCCCGAGGTGACGACGATGTCCGCCGGCGCGTCGGCCTCGGCGCGGCAGAAGGAGTCGACCTTCGCGACGGCCGCGTCGAAGGCCCCGTCGAGCTCGCCGGCGAAGACGCCGACGATCCGCCGCTCGAGGTCGAGCGCAACGTTGACGATGAAGTCGGCGCCCGCCAGGCGCGCGGCCTCGGCCGCCTCGCGGTGGCACGGGTTGCCCGCGAGCACGCCGCTCGACGCCAGCGGGTGCTCGAGGAACCGCGGGCCGTGGAACTGCCGGACCGACCGCAGGTCGGTGAGACCGGGGAACACGGCCTTGCGCCCGCCCGAGTAGCCGGCCATGAAGTGCGGCTCGACCAGGCCCGTGAGGATCTTGAGGTCGGCCTTGACGTAGCGGCGGCTCACCCGCGGGCGCGTGCCGCTGGATGTCCGACCGTCGAGCGCGACGACGGCCGAGGGGTCCCGCGAGTCGTGATCGACGATGCGGTATCGCTCGACGACGTCGGCGCCGAACATCTCGCGCTTCTCGGCGGGCGTGCTGGCGCGGTGGGTGCCCGTGGCGACGAGCAGCTCGACCTGTGCGACGGCGCCTTCGAGCTCGGCCAGCAGGGGCGGGAGGAGCGTGCGGCAGGGCACGGGCCGCGTGACGTCGGAGACGACGATGCAGGCGCTGCGCCGTCCTGCGGCCAGTTGGCGCAGGGGCGGCGCGCCGATCGGCTCGCGCAGCGCGCGCAGCACCGCGGCAGCGGGATCGGCCACCGGCGCGACGGGCCGGCAGCGAAGGGCGCGCGCACCGGCCGGCAGCGCGACCGTGAGCCGGCCCCGGCCGTACGCGATCTGTGCCCGCATGGCGTCGGTCCGCGCAAATGTCCACAGGGGGAATGTCGGCTCAGCCGGCCGGCCTAGCGGCCCATCTTGAGCCGCGCGGCGAGCACGGCGGGCAGGCCGGCGTCGAGGATCTTCTGCTGCGCCGTCTCGATGTCGTAGTCCACGCGCCGGATCGTCACGACGTTGGCCTCGGCGTCGTAGACCGCGTAGGCGGCCTGCCAGTTGTCGTCGCGCGGCTGCCCGACGCTCCCGATGTTGACGATCGACTTCGAGAACTCGCCGAGCGGGATCTCCTCGTCCTGGGTGAACCAGATCTCGTCGCCGTGCTCCTCGTAGAAGAAGGTGACGGGCACGTGGGAGTGTCCGACGAAGCCGACGGGTGTGTGGAGGGCCTGGAAGGACTGTCGCGCGACGAAGCCGCTCTCGATGTAGCCGAACTCGGCGGGCTTGTGGACGGTGGCGTGGACGACGGTCACGCCGTTGAGGGTCAGAGTGAGCGGGAGGCCTGTGAGGAAGGCCTGCTGGCCTGGGCTGAGCTGGTCGCGCGTCCAGAGCACGGCGGCCTTGGCGAAGTGGTTGAAGTACTCGATGTCGGTGCGGCCCACGACCGCGCAGTCGTGGTTGCCCGCCACGATCTGGGTGGTCAGCGCCCGCACCCGCTCAAGGCACGGGCCCGGGTCGGCGCCGTAGCCCACGATATCGCCGACGCACAGGTACCGCTCGGCGCCCTGCTTCTCGGCGTCCGTCAGCACCGCCTCGAGCGCCTCGAGGTTCGCGTGGATATCGCCGAACACGCAGTAGATCACAGCCGCATCCCCAGATGCAACGGCGGCAGCCCGCCGCGCCGCCGCGCTCGCTCACTGCGCATGATTATACTGACGCCCAGACCCACGGGCAAGCCGTGCGTCGCCGCCCGCTCCGCGCCCCTCGGGCCGAAGGGGCCGTCGCGCCTCGCCGCGAACGTCGCCTCCGCGACTGGCGGCTGACGGCTCGGTCGGGTCTCATGTTGTCCACGGACCCGCGCATCGCTGCCTTGGGCCGCAACCAGAGAAGAAAACGCGGGCTGGGCACACTAGGAAGACACGCCCAGCTCCTCTGGGCTTGTCTTCTTCTTCGGGGGCTCGGCGAGGACGCAACGTGCCAGGAAAGAGCAAGACTTACTGGATCGACTGCAAGGGCAATCGATCCAATAAGGTGTGCCCAGCCCGAGTTTGCTTCGCGGGAAAGTAGATCCCCCGTGTCTGTAGTGCAGAGGAAACGTCCCAGCCCCCGGCCTCCCGCCGCGCCAGCTCTGGCCCTCTCCCCGCGGGAGAGGGCGCCGCCCGCCCGCTGCCCTCAGCGGGAGGCGCGGCGGGTGAGGGGCCATCGAACGGGTCCAGCCCTACCGGCGAGGCACGGCCCCTGTCCGCACGCCCCTCACCCGCTCCACCGCGCCTGCGGCTCGGCTGGAGCGCCCTCTCCCGGCGGGAGAGGGCCGGACGTACATGAAACACCGTGGCACGGGCATCCTGCCCGGGGTCCACAGGCTGGAAGCCTGTGCCACCGGTCCGGGCGGGGCATTTCTCTGTGCGAGGATCGATAGCGACGTCCCGGCCGCAGGACGCGGAGGCACCCCGGGCGGCGCGGCGGCCGCGAGCAATAGTTCCACACTTGCGCAAGTGTGG
>CBFDBL010000411.1:0-6069 GCA_965603035.1 uncultured bacterium | reverse complement strand
CGCCGAAGGCCTCGATGACGAAGGCATTCTGGTCGGCGTGGCCGTGGCTGACGGAGCCGAAGGGGCTGGAGCGCAGGACGAGGTAGGCGTTGTTGCTGGGGTCCGCCAGGTTCGCGTGCATGGCGACGAGTCCAGCGCCGGGGAAGCATCGCGCCTGGGGCAGGTCGCTCGGCGGCCTGGCCTCCAGGTCGGGGTCGGCGAGGCCGAAGCCCAGGGTCCAGGCGCCGGGGCCGGCGCGCTGCGCGTCGGCGTACCAGCGGATGTAGGGGTCTTGTAGCAGGGTGGAGAAGGCGTACATCAGGTGGCCGGCGCCGCGGCCGGGGCCGCCGTGCTGACCGTCGCCGAAGGGCGACAGGCGAGCATAGGGCGGGTTGGTGTAGAGCTTGTAGTACGGGGTGTTGCGGAAGAAGGGCTTGCGGGTGATCTGCTCGCCGGTGGCCTGCTGGAGCGCCGCGGCGAAGTGGAGGGCGAAGCTCATGTACGCCCGCCAGTAGCCCGGCCCCTCCTGCCAGCCGCCGTCGGCCTGTGCCCAGGCGGGGAACACCGACCAGTAGATGCGCATCACGTAGTCGAGCCACCCGCGCGCCTCGGGCCACTCGTGGATGAAGCAGAGCGCCGCCTCGCCCAGGAAGCCGACGTCGCGGGCCGGGTGGCTCGAGTAGGGACGGCTCTCGAAGGGCATGCGGTTGAGACGGCGCAGGAACTGGAGGCTGCGGGCCTTCATCACCGGCTCGACTTTCGCACGCTCGGCGGCCGTGAACAGGTCGTAGGTCCAGTCGTAGGCCCTCGTGCCGCGCTGCATGACCCACATCGCCGGCTCGTCGTAGGAGAAGAGGCCCGTCGGGCCGTTGGGGTCCCAGGCGAAGAAGGAGAGGAGCCGCCGCTTCGCCTCCTGGCCGAGCGCCTCGTCGCCGGAGAGCAGGTAGGCGAGCGCGCACTGCTCCATCTTGTCCATCGGCGGGCGGGTGGAGCGCATGATGTGGACGGCGTGGGGGCCGCGCTCCGGGCCTTTCTTCAGGGGGTCGGGCTCGGCCACGAGCTCCTCGCCGACGCACCGTTTCATCCGCCGCACCAACTCGTCGAGCTCGCGCCGCATCAGCGTCTTGCAGTGCGCGCGCGCCGCCTCCAGCCGCTTGCCGGGGAAGAGCAGGCGCGGGTGCTCCCTCGGGACTCTGGCGACCAGCTCGTCCATCCTCGGGAACGGCCAGACCTCGGCATCGGCGGGCACGGTGAACGTGCGCGTCCTGCTCCAGGCCATCGTCTTGTCGGGCAGACGCGCGCCGGCGCGCCAGTGCCACGTGCCCGCGGCAAGCGGCGCGGTCGGGATGTGGACGCTGATGGGTGCGGCGAAGACAAGGGTGCTCGCCCGATCGAAGTCGCGGCTGCGGGAGACCTCGAGGGCATAGCTCCGGGGCCGTTGCTTCGGGGGCAGCCAGACGAAGGCGGGCGGGGTGACGCTCACGGTGGCGTTGTGGGCGGGAGCGAAGGGCTTCTCGGTCACGGACGGCCGGCGGTCGAGCTGGGCTTTCATGGCTCGGGCGGGGTCTCCAGCCTGTGCGGGGGCAGCGCCCGCGACCGGGGCGCTGAGGAGCGCGGCCACGACGGCGAGTAGGGCGGGGCTACCTCGAATCGTCGTTCTCCTTCGGCGGAAGCGAGATCCGCCCGCCCAGCCAGCCGATCCGCCGGAACATGATGAGCATGAAGACGGCGATGGCGACCATGACGGTCCAGACGACGAGGTAGCCGTAGCGCCACTTCAGCTCGGGCATGACCTCGAAGTTCATGCCGTAGATGCCGGCGACGAAAGTGAGGGGGATGAAGATGGTGGCGATGATGGTCAGCACCTTCATCACCTCGTTCATCTTGTTGCTGACGCTGGACATGTAGACGTCCATGAGCCCGCCTGCCAGCTCGCGGTCGGTCTCGATGATGTCGAGCACGCGGACGGTGTGGTCGTAGCAGTCGCGCAGGTAGACCTTGGCGACGTCGCTGAGCAGGGGACTGTCGTCGCGGACGAGCACGTTGACGGCGTCGCGGAGGGGCCAGACGGCTCGCCGCACCTCGAGGAGCGAGCGCTTGATGTCGCGCGCCTGCCCAAGGATCGCGGGGGTGGGGGTGCGGAGCACGTCCTCCTCGAGCGCCTCGACGTGCTCGCCGAGGCGCTCGAGGAACGGGAAGTAGTGGTCGATGATGGCATCGACGATGGCGTACATGAGGTAGCTGGAATCGCGCTGGCGCAACTGGCCGACGCCCCGGCGCAGGCGCTCGCGGACCGCGTCGAGGCAGTCGCCCGGACGCTCCTGCACCGTGACGACCCAGCCGTCGCCGAGCAGGATGCTGATCTGCTCGGTCTCGACGCCGTGCTCGTAGTGGAGCATGCGCAGCACGATGTAGAGGTGGCTGTCGTAGTCGTCCACCTTCGGCCGCTGACGCACGCTCAGGCAGTCCTCGAGCGCGAGGGGGTGGATCTCGAGCAGCGTGCCCAGCTCCTCGAGCAGGCGCACGTTGCCCAGGCCGTTGAGGTTGATCCACGTCACGCCCGTCTTCTTGCGCAGCTTGCGGACCGTCTCGACGGAGCCGAGGCGGACCTCCTGGAGATCGTCGGCCGTGTAGTGCATGATCTCGAGCCCCTCGACCGGCTGCGCGCCCGGCGGCGGGCTCAGGGTGCCCGGCGCCAGGCCGGGGGTCTTGACTTGTCGCTTGCTCATGGCGCGCTGCCCTCCGCCTCAGGACCCTCGCGGACCACGCGGGCCGGGAACGGCCCGGGACCCGCCGGGCGGCCTCGGGCATGATGTTACGACATCGCGACGCGCGCTGTCAAACGCTGGCGCCGTCGCTCGCGCCGCGGGCTGGGGGTTGACGCAGCGACCCTGGCGCGCTACAAGAGGGGTGCAAGGCAAGCGGGTCCCGTCACTCTGGTTGGAGATGTGGACATGGCATTGAGCGTGGCGAGGGAGAAGGTCTACGTGGCGAGCATCAAGGACGAGCCTGGCGGGCTCGCGACCGCGCTGGCGGCGCTGGCCGAGGCGGGCGCGAACCTGGGGTTCGTCATCGCGCGCCGCTCCCCCGGCAAGAAGGGCAAGGGCGCGGTGTTCGTCACCCCGCTCAAGGGCCGCAAGGAGCTCGCGGCGGCCAGGAAGGCCGGCTTCCGCGCGAGCAAGAGCCTGCACTCGGTCTGCGTCGAGGGCCCCGACAAGCCGGGCCTTGGCGCCAGGATCACCGCGGCGTTGGCCGACGCCGGCATCAACCTCCGCGGCCTGTCCGCCGCCGCCATCGGCCGCAAGATGGTCTGCCACATCGCCGTGGACAAGGCGGGCGACGCCTCGAAGGCCATGCGCATCCTCAAGAAGCTCTAGCAGACCCTCGCGCCCAAGGCAGCTCCGCCACGCCCTCCCGCGGGCCCCAAGCCCTCGGGAGGGCGTGCCATGGGGCAGCGACCGAGCGCTTCAGCGAATGACGACTTCCTGGCCGGGGTGGGGGACCAGGACGTTGGGGATGCCGAGCTCGCGCATGCCGTCGGCGAGTGCGAGCGACTTCTCTTCCTCGCCGTGGACGACGAAGGCGCGCTCGAGCGGGCCGAGGAGCTGGCGGTGGTAGGCCAGCAGCTCGTTGCGGTCGGCGTGCGCGCTCAGTGCCCTGATGGACTCGATGCGGCATCGCACCTCGACCTCGTCGCCGAAAATGCGGATCGGCCTCCTGCGCTCGATGAGCCTGCGGCCCAGGGTGTGCTCCGCCTGGAAGCCGACGAAGAGCACGATGTTGCGCCGGCCGCCGACGGCGTGCTTGAGGTGGTGGACGATGCGGCCGCCCTCGCACATGCCCGAGGCCGAGATGATGACCATCGGGCCGTGGGCGCGGTTGAGCTTCTTGGAGTCCTCGACGTCGGTGACGTAGCGCAGGCGGTGGAACGCGAAGGGGGTCTCGCCCGCGTGCAGGCGCTCGAGCGCCTCGGCGTCGAAGCACTCGGGGTGGCGCCGGTGCACCTCGGTCGCGCGGGTGGACAGCGGGCTGTCGACGTAGACGGGCACATCGGGGATCTCGCCGTCGTTGTGGAGCTCGTCGAGGAAGTAGACGAGCTGCTGGGTGCGGCCGACGCTGAACGAGGGGATGACGAGCTTGGCCTTGTGGTCGCACACCTCGTTGACCAGCTCGCGCAGCTTGGCCTGCACGTCCCTCTTGGGCGGGTGGAGCTTGTTGCCGTAGGTGCTCTCGGTGATGAGCGTGTCGCAGCCCTCGACGAGCTCGGGGTCGCGCAGGATGGGCATGTCGGCTCGGCCGAGATCGCCGGTGAACAGGATGCGGTGGGTGGTGCCGTTCTCGTGGACGCCGAGCTCGGTGAGCGCGGAGCCGAGGATGTGGCCGGCGTCGTGGTAGGTGAACGAGAAGCCGCCGCCCACGTCCACCGCCTGGCCGTAGTCCACGGGCTTGAAGAGGCCCATGAGGCGATCGACGTCCTCGAACTCGTAGAGCGGCTCGAAGGGCCGCTTGCCCTGGCGCACGCGCCGCTTGTTGACGTACTCGACGTCGCGCCGCTGGAGGTAGGCGGAGTCGCGGAGCATGATGTCGCAGAGGTCCACGGTGGCGGGCGTGGCGTAGACGGGCCCGTCGTAGCCGTGGCGCGCGAGGGTGGGGAGATTGCCGCTGTGGTCGATGTGGGCGTGGGAGAGGACGACGGCGTCGAGCATGCGGGGGTCGAAGGGCAGGTGGCGGTTGCGCTCGAAGGCCTCCTTGCGGCGGCCCTGGAACAGGCCGCAGTCGAGCAGCGCGTACCGGCCGTTGGCGTTCAGCAGATGCATCGAGCCGGTGGTGGTGCGGACCGCGCCCAGGAAGCGGATGTTCACGCGCGTCTCCTCTCGGTGGTCAGAAGCCGATGGCGAACAGGCCGACCAGGTATGCCGCGTAGCAGGAGATGAGCACCCAGCCCTCCTTGCGGGTGAGGCGTCGGCCCGTGCGTGCCATCACCTTGAGCAGGACGAAGATCAGGATCATCACAGGCAGGTTGTAGAGGTGGTGCATGCGGTCGCGGATCTCGAGCGGCATGATGGTCGCGGCGGTGCCGCTCACGAGGGTGAGGTTCAGGATGTTGGCGCCGGCCACGTTGCCGAGCGAGAGGTCGGGTACGCCCTTGCGCGCCGCGTGGATGGCCGTCACCAGCTCGGGCACCGACGTGCCGAAGGCCACCATGGTGAGGCCGATGACGATCGGCGGCACCCCCAGGTGCCGGGCCATCTCGGCCCCGTTGCGGCACAGCAGCTCCCCGCCCACGACGACCAGCACTCCGCCCGCGGCGAACAGCACGATGCTCCGACGCAGCGACATGATCTCCACCGCCCCGTCCGTCGTCTCGCGCTCCTTGCCCGGGCGCGGGCGGTGGCGGCGGTAGTCCACCAGCAGGTAGGCGGCCCCGCACGCCAGCAGCAAGATGCCGGCCCAGCGCTCGAGCCGCAGCCCCGCCGTGAGCACGGCGAGCAGCACCCCGAGCGCCAGCATCACCCACGAGGGGAATCGAAAGTCGCGCGCGCGCACGTACATGGGCCGCAGCACGCACAGCAGGCCCAGGATCAGCGCGATGTTCGCGATCGCAGAGCCCACGGCGTTCCCGAGCGCCAGCCCAGGCTGCCCCAGCCAGCTCGCCCGCGCCGACACCGCGAGCTCCGGCGCCGTCGTCGCCAGGCTCACCAGCGTCGTCCCGATCAGGATACGAGGCACCCGCAGGTGCGCCGCCAGCGAGACGCTCGACTCCACGAAATACGCACCGCCCACGATCAGGATCGCCACGCCGACGCCGGACAGCACGAAGATCCAAGCGATCGCTCAGTCCCCTTTCCTCACTCCGCCACCGCACCCCTCGTGGCACACGAGACCACCGCGGCCACGAACCCCTCTTCCGCCCCCCCGCCCACCACCCACGACACCCCCGTGACCCCCACCGCCGGCACCCACAGGTGGACCCCTGAAACGACCTTCAACAGGCCGAGCATCGCCACCAACAACATCAGGCCCAGCCCGCCGAAGAAGCTCACGGTGGTCAGCGTGTTGAGGGCCTTGGTCCGGTCGCTGCGGTAATCG
>CBFDBL010000410.1:0-6069 GCA_965603035.1 uncultured bacterium | reverse complement strand
AGCTTCTCGCGGTCGTAGTCCGAGGTGGTGACCTCGATCTGGTAGCGGATCTGGAGGATGCGGTCCTGCACGGCCTCGGCGGCGCCGCCGCCGCCGATGATCGTCGAGCGGTCCTTGTCCACGGTCACCTTGTCGGCGCTGCCGAGGTGCTCGAGCTCGACCTTGTCCAGCGCGAGGCCGAGGTCCTCGGAGATGAGGGTGCCGCCGGTGAGGATGGCCATATCCTCGAGCAGTGCCTTGCGGCGGTTGCCGAAGCCTGGGGCCTTGACGGCGACGCACTGGAGGATGCCGCGCAGGCGGTTGATGACGAGGGCGGCCAGGGCCTCGCCCTCGACGTCCTCGGCCACCACGAAGAGCGCCTTGCCGGCCATGGCGACCTTCTCGAGCAGGGGCAGCAGGTCGCGCAGGCTCGAGATCTTCTTCTCGTACAGCAGCACCAGGCAGTCCTCGAGCTCGGCCTCCATCTCCTGGGCGTTGGTGACGAAGTACGGGCTGAGGTAGCCGCGGTCGAACTGGAGCCCCTCGACGAACTCGAGGGTGGTCGCGAGGGTCTTGCCTTCCTCGACGGTCACCACGCCGTCGCGGCCCACCCGCTCGACGGCGTCGGCGATGATCTTCCCGATGGCGGGATCGTTGTTGGCCGAGATCGTGCCGACCTGGGCCACTTCCTGCTTGGTCTGGACCTCCTGGGCCATCTCGCCGACCTTCTCGACGACGACGGCGACGGCCTTGTCGATCCCGGCCTTGAGGGCCACGGGGTCGGCTCCTGCGAGGACCGCCTTGAGCCCCTCGGCGTAGATGGCCTCGGCGAGGATGGTGGCGGTCGTGGTGCCGTCGCCGGCGACGTCGCTGGTCTGGGAGGCGACCTCGCGGGCCATCTTGGCGCCCATGTTCTCGAAGGGGTCCTCGAGCTCGACCTCCTTGGCGACGGTCACACCGTCCTTGGTGAAGCCGGGGCCGCCGTAGGTCTTGTCGAGCAGGACGTTGTGGCCGGTGGGGCCGAGGGTGATGCCGACGGCGCGCGAGAGCTTGCGGATGCCCCCGAGCATCTTCTGGCGTGCGTCGATGTCGTAGAGGAGCTGTTTCGCCATCCTGGAAGACTCCGTTGCTTACTTGACCTTTGCGAGGATATCGGATTCGCGGAGGACCTTGTAGTCGGTGTCCTCGAGGGTGACGTCGGTGCCGCCGTACTTGTTGTAGACGACGACGTCGCCGACGGCGACGGCCATGGGGGCTCGCGAGCCGTCGTCGAGCTGCTTGCCCGGCCCGATGGCGACGACTCGGCCCTGGGTGGGCTTCTCGCGGGCGGCATCGGGCAGGAGGATGCCGACAGTCGTCTGCTCCTCGGCCTCGAGCGGCTCGACGAGCAGGCGGTCGTCCAGTGGGTGGAACTTCATGGGTGGGTCTCCTGAGCGTGTCGATGGCTGTCCGAGCTACTCGGCTGGTTCGTCCTCTTCCTCGACGGGCTCCTCGCAGACGAGGCAGTCGCTCATGAGGAGGACCCCGGCGACGCTGGCTGCGTTGGTGAGTGCGGCCTTGGCGACCTTGGTGGGGTCGATGACGCCCAGCTCGTAGAGGTCGCCGTACTTCTCGGCGACGACGTCGAAGCCGGCGCTGCCTTCCAGGGCGAGCACCTTGCGGAGCACGACGGCGCCCTCGAGCCCTGCGTTCTGTGCGATCTGCTTGAGGGGCGCGGTCAGGGCTCGGCGGAGGACGTCGACGCCGATGCGCTCGTCGCGTCGCACCTTGAGGCCGTCGAGCGCGGCTGCGGCCCGCGCCAGCGCCACGCCGCCGCCGGGGAGGATGCCCTCCTCGATGGCCGCCTTGGTGGCGTTGTGGGCGCTCTCGTAGCGGGCCTTCTTCTCCTTCATCTCCGTCTCGGTGGCGGCGGCCACGTTGATCCGGGCCACGCCGCCGGCCAGCTTCGCGAGGCGCTCCTGGAGCTTCTCGCGGTCGTAGTCCGAGGTCGTCGTCTCGAGCTCCTGGCGGATCTGGCGGCAGCGCCCGCTGACCTCGGCGGCAGCGCCCGCGCCCTGGATGAGGGTCGTGTCGTCCTGGTCCACGAGCACTTTCCTCGCGCGGCCCAGGTGCGCGAGGGTGACCCCGTCGAGGGTGATGCCGAGCTCCTTGAACACCACCTTGCCGCCGGTCAGGATCGCAATGTCCTGGAGCATGGCCTTGCGGCGGTCGCCGTAGGCGGGCGCCTTGACGGCGCAGCACTGGACGATGCCGCGGAGCTTGTTGACGACCATGGTCGCGAGGGCCTCGCCCTCGATGTCCTCGGCGATCACCAGTAGCGGCTTCTTGACCTCCGCGATTTTCTCGAGCAGCGGCACCAGGTCGCGCGCCGCGCTGATCTTCTCCTCGTGGATCAGGATATAGCAGTCCTCGAGCTCGCAGACGACCTCGTCGGGGTTCGTGACGAAGTAGGGCGACAGGAAGCCGCGGTCGAACTGCATGCCCTCGACGACGTCCACCCAGGTGGTCGTGCCCTTGCCCTCCTCGATCACGATGACGCCGTCGTTGCCCACCCGCTTCATCGCGTCGGCGATGGTCTTGCCGATCTCGGCGTCCTGGTTGGCCGCGAGCGACGCGATGCGGGCGATCTCGCCCTGCTCGATCGGGCGGCTCATCTCGTCGAGGCGCTCGAGCACGGCGCCGGCCGCCTTCCCGATGCCCCGGACGAGCCCGACGGCCGGATGGCCGGCAGTCACCTGCTTGAGGCCCTCGAGGAACATGGCCTCGGCCAGGACAGTGGACGTGGTGGTGCCGTCGCCGGCGTCGTCGCTGGTCTTCTCGGCGGCCTCGCGCAGAAGCCGCGCCGCCATGTTCTCCTCGCGGTCGATGAGGTCGATCTCCCCGGCGACGGTCGCGCCGTCGCGGGTGACCTTCGGGCTGCCCCAGCTCTTGTCGATGACGGCGTTGCGGCCGCGCGGTCCGAGGGTCGTCTTCACAGCTCGCGCGAGCTTCTCGACCCCCGCTCGCATGGCAGCGCGCGCGTCCTCTTCGAACGCCAACTGCTTCGCCATTAGCTCAGTCTCCTTGCAGCACGTCGGCATTATAGCGGATGCATCCGGCCCCTTCAACCACAATCCGGAGGCCCATCGGGTGCACATGCACGTCTGTGTACTATACAAATTCCGTACCAAACACAGAGCCCAGGACGAAGACGGCGTAACCGACTACGCCCACGAGCGTTACGACGCAGCACCCGCCCACCAGCCGCCGGCCCCCTGCCATTGTGGCAGGCGGCCTCGCCCCGCGCGCCCTGCCGCCCTTGTCATTGTGGCAGAGCGGAGGCCCCCCGCAGCGAGGGAAACCCGCGCCCGCCTCCGCTCTCGCCTGGGCGCGGCGGCCGGGATGGAAGGGCCGGCCTGCTCCTCGTGTGCCTGGCCATCGCGCCAGGCCCGCCACTTGCAAATCCCCGGGCGTGACGTACAATACCGGGACTTGCACGCCGCCGGTGGTCGGCGGCAGGGGACACGACAGGAGGACAGAGGCTGATGAAGGCAAGAGCGTTGATGGCCGTGGCGTTGGCGCTGTCGGTGGCGTGGGCGAGCAGCGCCCTGGCGCAGCAGAAGAAGGAGCGCAAGGGCCGAAGCAAGGGCCAGACGATCGCCGGCACGCTCAACGAGGCGGCCGTCGCAGGCGACACCGTGACCTGGAAGATCACGGCCGAGGACGGCATGGACAAAGAGCTGCCCATGTCGACCAACATCGTGGTCCTGTACACGGAGAAGGGCGGCCAGACCCGCCTCACGCTCATCCGCGTCGCCGGCAAGAAGGCACCCGAGGCCAAGGGCGGTCGCCAGGTGGCCCAGGGCACCCTCTCGGCCGTGGCGGCCGACGGCAACAAGTTCACCGTCACCGTGGACGTGGACGGCGAGAAAAAGGCCTTCTCGCTGACGAAGCGCGTCCGCATCATGGCCCGCGAGAAGGCGGGCGCCACCGAGGCGCTCGGCATCGCGCCCGGCGGCGGACGCAAGAAGAAGGGCGACGGCGCCGAGCCAAGGGAAGGCAAGAAGAAGCGCGAGGGCAGGAAGCGCAAGAAGGGCGGCGACGTGCCCGACAACATGTAGCGCGTCCCGCCATGCCACTGGAGCCTGGTCGAGGCGCCCTGCCCGTCCAGGCTCTTCCATGCCTGGCCGCTCCGGCCTCCGCCGCCGACGGGCGAGGGAGCCGAGCCCGTCATGGTCCCAAGGGGGAGGGAGGACCGCGTCAGCCAGCGGCCTCGCGGTCCGCGAGCGCGGCCTCTCGCTCGTCGGCGAAGCAGCCCATGGGGCACTTCGCGACAGCCGCGTCCGGGTCGGTCCAGCGCTCGTAGTCGATGGTCGGAAGCCCGTCGCCCCACTCGATGGCGCCCGAGTCGGTCGCCTTCACACACAGGCGGCACTTGATGCAGCCCTTGGCGCACAGCCCCTTCATCGCCTTGCCGCGCGCAGCGGGGTTCGAGCACGCGAAGTAGACGCGGTGGCGGCTCGGCAGGACTCTGATGACGCCCACGGGACAGGCCCGCACGCACACGCCGCATCCCGTGCACCTCTCCTCGTCGATGACGGGCAGCCCGGCCTCTCCCATGGTGATGGCGTCGAAGGGACACGCCGAGACACACGTGCCCAGGCCAATGCACCCGAACTTGCAGGCCTTCGGCCCACCCTGCACCAGCAGAGCCGCTCGGCAGTCCTCGATGCCGGCATAGTCGAACTCCCGGCGCGCCACCCCCCAGCCGCCCTGGCACAGCACCACGGCCCGGTTCTTCTCCCTCAGGGCCGCCGCCTCCACGCCCATGACCCCTGCCACCCCGCGCGCCGTCTCCGCACCGCCGGGCACGCACAGCGCCACGTCGGCCCCCTTGAGCACCACCGCCTCGGCGTAGCCCGAGCACCCAGGGTAGCCGCAGGCGCCGCAGTCTACGCCCGGCAGCGCCTCGTACACCTCCTCGATGCGCGGGTCCGTGTCCACGTGGAACCGCTTCGACGCCACCGCCAGGCCCACGCCGAAGGCGATGCCCAGCACTCCCATACAGCACAGCGCGGCGACCAGTGTCGTCAAGATGTATGCTCCCGGGGCAACGCGTGACGGGCTCGCAACAGGCTGGCGGGCCGGGGCAGCAGACGGCAGGCAGGGCCCTCGCGCGCCCGCCGTTGCCCCGGGCCTCCCGCCGGCCAGCCGATCGTGCGCCGCTCGCCGCCTCGAGCCTACCTGCCGAGCGCGAGTCTCTCGGCGCACAGGTTATCGAGTGGGCTCGAGCGGATCTTCTCCATCGTCTTCTGTGTATCGTAGCCCACGCGGCGGAAGGTCACGGTGTCGTCGCCGACGACGACATAGCACGCCCGCACGTCGCCGTCGCGCGGCTGGCCCACCGAGCCGACGTTGACCACCGCCTTCTCCTGGCCAATGTAGTAGCTGTGGCCCAGCTCGGCCGGGGTGTGAAAGGCCATGTCCTCGGTGAACACGCCCGGCAGGTGGGTGTGCCCGACGAAGCACACCCGCTCCACGAGCGCGAAGACGGCCTCGAGCTTCTCGGGGGCCATGTCCACGTCCTCGGGGAAGATGTACTCCATCACAGGATCCCGCGGCGAGCCGTGCACGAGCAGCCAGTCGTCGCGGCGATGCTCGTGGGGCAGAGCCTTCACGAACTCCCATCGCCGGGCCGCGCGCCTGCTGCGGAGGCGGCGCGGCTCGAGGCGCGCGCGGGTGTAGTCGATGGCCTGCCGCGCCATCTGGTTGAAGCCCACGGCCGAGTTCGCCACCGCCCAGTCGTGGTTGCCGCACAAGCACACCGAGCAGCGCCCGCGGACGAGGTCGATGCAGGCCTCCGGGTCGCCGAGACACAGCACCTCGCTCACCCCGCGCCTGTCCACGTCGGCGAGCACGGCCTCGAGCGCCTCGAGGCTCGCGTGGATATCCGAGATGATCGCTACCCGCTCGGCCATGGACGCCTCCGCGAATCCGCACGCCGATTATAGGCCCGGCCGCAGGCAAGTCAAGGGCAGCCGGCCGGAGGCACCTGCGATGTGGCCCGCGTCTGGGCTCGCGCCATGCTCTGACACCGCTGTCAGCGTGGAT
>CBFDBL010000409.1:0-6076 GCA_965603035.1 uncultured bacterium | reverse complement strand
TGGCTTCCTCCCTGCCCGTTGCGAGGGCCTCCGATGTCACAGAAGACCCTGAACCTGCTGCTCGCCGTTGCGGGGCTCGCCGTCGTGGTGGCCTTCGCGGCCCTGGGCTACGACGTCTACCGGGCGGCCCGCACCGGCCCGCGGTGGCGGCGGCGCCTCGTGGCCGCCGGCCTCGCGCTCCTGGCGATGCTCGGCATCCCCGCCTGCGAGGGGACGCGCGCCGGCGACCCACCCGCCCCGACCGCCGGGCCGGCCAGGTCGCTGGCTGACGCCCCCGAGTGGAAGCGGCTGACCGCGGTCTGGCGCGAGGCCGAGGAGGTAGCCTCGGGCAAGCGGGGCGCCTATCCCTTTGACCGCAAGGGCAAGGAGAAGCTGCTCGCCCGCCTCAAGCAGGCCGAGGCCGACGTCGCCGCGCTCCAGGCCGCCGGCCTCGTCACCGCGCCCGAGGCGGGACTGCTGACGGCCGATCTCGCGCGGCTCACGCGCGGCGTCGGGCGCAAGCGGCCCACCGAGCTCAGGATGGCCACCTGCTACAAGCCTATCATGGTCATCCCCGCCCGCGACAGCCTGGGGCGGCTGACGGCTCGCCTGCCCCTGCTCCAGCAGCTCGCCGAGGGCGGGAAGCTGCACGCCGACGTGGTCCGCAAGGCGCTCGTCTCCGTCGAGGCCGACCTCGCCGTCCTCGGCCAGGAGCCGATGCTCCAGCGGCTCACCGGGGCCGAGCGGGCGAAGGCTGCGGAGGTGCGCCAGGCGGCAGCCGCTGAGGTGGCGAAGCTCAAGGCTGCCCTGAAGGGCGGCAATGGGGACGGGGGGCACCCTTCGCTCGAGACCTCCGCCGACTGGAAGGCGATCACCGACGCCTGGGCGGCGGCCATGCCGCTGGCGACGAGCCGCAAGAGCACGACGGCGCAGCGCAAGGCCGCCGACGCGAAGCTCGAGGCCGCGAAGGCCGCTGCGAAGCGTCTCGCCGACGCGGGCCTGCTCGCGCCCCAGGAGGCCGACCTGCTCGTCGGCGAGGCCGCCAACATCCGCACCGACATCTACCGCGACCCGCCAACCGACTGCAAGGTGACCTGCTACGACATGGCCTACATCCCGCCCGCGCGGCAGAGCACCCAGCGGCTCGCCAAGCGTCTGCCGCTGGTCGAGAAGCTCGTCGCCGGCGGCAAGGTCCGCGAGGCGGCCTGTGCGAAGATCGTCGCGGCCATCGAGGCCGACCTTGCGGTGCTCGGCGACGCCAAGCAGCTCAAGGCCCTCCAGGGCAAGCAGCGCGACCAGGCCGAGAAGGCCCGCGACCAGGCGGCCGACGCCCTCGCGCGGCTCAAGAACAAGCTCGGCAGCTAGGCAGACTGCTGAGACTTGCCATTGCTTGAGAGGCCAACTTCGCCCTGAAGGGCGAGACTCCAAACGGCCTGGCGCGGGTTCGGAGTCCACGCCTTCAGGCGTGAGTGAGGCCACCGACAGGTGTGTAGCTGTGGGAGTGTCGACATGTCCCAGCGTGCCCTCGGCCTCGCCGCGGCGCTGCTCGGCGCCGCGCTCGTCGCCGCCATCGTCCTGCTCGGCTACGACGTCTACCGCGCCGCGCAGTCAGGCCCCCGGTGGCGGCGCCGCCTTCTGGGCGCCGGCCTCGCGCTCCTGGCCGCGCTGGGGCTGCCTGCGTGTGAGGGCGCCCGCGCGCGGCCGCCGACGGTCGCCGAGGATGGCAAGGACGCGAAGACGCTCGCCGACGCCCTGGGGTGGAAGCGCGTGACGGCCACGTGGCGCGAGAGCGAGGCGATCGCCTCGGGCAAGCGCGGCGCCTATCCCTTCAACGAGAGGGGCAGGAAGCAGGCGCTTGCCGCCATCGAGCAGGCCGCCGCCGACGTCGAGGCGCTCCAGCAGGCCGGCCACCTCTCCGAGGCCGAGGCGGGCCTGCTGAAGCTCGACCTCGCCGAGCTGAAGCTCGGCGTCCAGGCCAAGCGCCCCACCGAGATGCGCATGGCCACCTGCTACGAGCCGATGATGATGACCCCCGCCCGCGACTCGATGAAGCGCCTCTCGGCGCGCCTGCCTCTTCTCGAGAAGCTCGCCGCCGCCGAGACGCTCCAGCCCGACGTCGCCCGCAAGGTGCTCGCCGCCATCGAGGCCGACCACGCCATCCTCTCGAAGCCCCAGATGATCGAGCGGCTCCCCGACCCCGACCGTCACAAGGCGCGCGAGCTGCGGGAACACGTCGGCCAGAAGCTCAGCGAACTGAAGGCACGCCTCCCCGGGCCCGCCCAGGACCCGCAGCAGTGACCTCTTCTCCTCTCCCAGTCACGCATCACGCATCACGCATCACGCATCAGGACTCCTTCGTCTTCGAGGTCACCCAGCGCTGCAACCACGACTGCCTCCACTGCTACAACGCGTGGAAGAACCCCGTCGATTACCCGATGGGCGAGCTGCCGACGGCCGAGACGCTGGCGATGCTGGGCAAGATGCTCGACGAGACGGGCGCGAGCCTGGTGTCGCTGAGCGGCGGCGAGCCGATGCTGCGGGCCGACATCCACGAGATCGTGGACTTCCTGGTCGGCCGCGGCGCGACGATCAACCTCATCACCAACGGCGCGCTGCTCGACGAGGCGGCCGTGGCTCGCCTCACGCCTGACAGAGCGAGCATCTTCGAGCTGCCGCTGCTCTCGTGCGAGCGGGCGATCCACGACAGGATGAGCGGCGCGCCCGGCGCCTTCGACAAGACGACGATGGCCATGGCCGACCTCGAGCTCGCGGGCGCTCGCGTGGTCGGGGTGTTCGTCGCCACGAAGCTCAATCTGCCCACGTGGCGCGAGACGGCTGAGCTGGCGGTGGCGCTGGGCCTCGACGGCGTGATGTTCAACCGCTTCAACCCGGGCGGCCGCGGCTGCGAGCACGTCGAGCTGCTCCAGGCCAGCCCCGCCGAGCTTCAGGGCGCGCTCGACATTGCGGAGGAGGTCAGCAGGGAGTACCGGCTGCCCATCAGTTGCTCCATCGCCATGCCGCCCTGCCTGTTCGACACCGAGCGCTACGAGCGGCTGACCTTCGGCTTCTGCGCCGCGGGCACCGAGCGGGCCTACTACACCCTCGACCCGCTGGGCAACGTCCGCCCCTGCAACCACTCGCCCACCCTCCTCGGCAACATCCGCGAGACGAGCTTCGCGGCCATGGCCGCGAGCGAGGCCATGGCGGCCTTCGTGGCTGCCCGCCCCGCTTTCTGCACCGGCTGCGCGCTCGAGACCGAGTGCCTCGGCGGCTGCAAGGCCGCGGCCGAGGCCTGCACCGGCTGCGTCTCCGCGATGGACCCCTTCCTCGCCGCCTTCCGCCACCTGGCTGAGAAGCCGCGTTGATCCCCGGCCCGCCTGACGGGCCTGCGCGCGGGATCGCCCGATCCTGTCGCTCGAATACTATCACACCTGGGCAGGTGTGATAGCATTGCGCGTCGCATCCCCACACCCCTGTCGTCAGAGGACGGGCCGTGGCGGGCGTGGGGCTGGATTCGCAATCGGCGGCGGCTTGTGGTAGACTCCCGCTCCCAATCGCGTCCGAAACGACGAAGGAGACGGCTTGATGGACGTCGTGCGGATCGGCATCGTGGGCTACGGGGGGATGGGCAGCCACCACGGCCGGTACCTGCGTGCGGGCGAGGTGGAGAGGGCAGTGCTGACGGCTGTGGCGGACGTGGACCCCGCGCGGCTGCGGGCGGCGACCGAGCGTCTGGGCGAGGAGGTGGCGGTCTTCGAGAGCGGCGAGGCGCTGCTGGACTCGGGGGCCTGCGACGCGGTGATCATCACGACGCCACACTACTTCCACCCGCCGATCGCCGTGCAGGCCTTCGAGCGCGGGCTCCACGTGCTGAGCGAGAAGCCTGCGGGGGTCTACACGCGGCAGGTGCGGGAGATGAACGAGGCGGCGACCGCGAGCGGCAAGGTCTTCGCCCTGATGTTCAACCAGCGCACGCGGCCGATCTACCGCAAGCTCAAGGAGCTGATCGACGCGGGCGAGCTGGGCACCCTGCGGCGGACGAACTGGATCGTGACCTCGTGGTTTCGCGCGCAGAGCTACTACGAGTCGGGCGGCTGGCGCGCGACGTGGGCGGGGGAGGGCGGCGGCGTGCTCATCAACCAGTGCCCCCACAACCTGGACCTGTGGCAGTGGACCTGCGGCATGCCGAGCCGCGTCCGCGCCTTCTGCTTCTTCGGCAAGTACCACGACATCGAGGTCGAGGACGATGTGACCGCCTACGTCGAGTACCCGAACGGCGCGACCGGCGTGTTCGTCACGACCACGGGCGAGGCGCCCGGCACCAACCGCCTGGAGGTGACGGGGGACCAGGGGAAGATCGTGGTCGAGGGCGGGAGGCTGGAGTTCTGGCGCAACCGCGTGCCCGCCGACCAGTTCAGCCGCGACTACAAGGGCGGCTTCGGCTCGCCCGAGACCTGGAAGGTCGATGTGCCGGTCCGCGGCAGCGACGGCGGGCACCGCGAGGTCACCGCGAAGTGGATCGGCGCCATCCTCGACGGCTCGCCGCTCGTCGCGCCCGGCCAGGAGGGCATCCAGAGCCTCCAGCTCTCCAACGCCATGCTCCTGTCGGCGTGGACCGACGCCTGGGTCGATCTCCCCGTGGACGAGGCCCTCTTCTACGCGAAGCTCGAGGAGCGGATCGCGACATCGAGCTACCAGGCGAGCGAGCCGGGGAAGGCGATGGACGTGGACGGCACCTTCTGAGCGGCCGCGCCCGCTGGCGGGGCCTGGTCCGCGCTGGCGGCTAGTCGAGCGCGGCGGGCGGGACGGTGAGCTCGAGGGTCTCGGGATCGGTGTTGCCGCAGTGGGGGCACTTGACCTGGCCGAGCATCTCCTCGTCGGTCACCCACGGGCCGCCCTTCCTCTTGAAGTACATGCCCGGCTCGATGGGCTTGCCGTCGGGTCCCTTGGGCTTCTTGACGTCGCTGACGTCGAGGTAGCGCCAGGCCTCGAAGTAGTCGCCGCACTTCCCACACTTGTAGGTGACCGAGCGGACGACGGCCTCCTTGCCGCACGCGGGGCAGATCTTGAGGCCCTTGGCGTTGGGCGCGGTGAACGTGTGGCCGCAGGCCTCGCACACCCAGGCGCGGCCGCTGACCGTGAGCAGCGGCGACGGCTTCTCGTCGCGGCAACTGCACGAGGTGGCGAACGCGGCGAGCAGCACGAGCGCGGCCCCGACGACGCCGGCACGTCTCGTTCTTCCCATCAGGCACATCCTCCAGCGGGTCACCCTTGACGGCCCTGAGGCTGCCGTCTATCATGTGTACAGAGCGTCTGAGGTGATTATGGGGCGGGCGAGTCTGCCTGTCAAGCACGACGGAGATGCACCATGGCCAGCGCCGGCCGGCAGCGCGTTCGCCGCTTGGGGCGTTCGGTGGGGTTCACCCTGATCGAGCTCCTGGTGGTGGTGGCGGTCATCGGCATCCTGGCGGCGCTGCTCATGCCCGTGGTGCTGAGCGCCATGGCGCAGGGGCAGAGCGCCCGCTGCAAGAGCAACCTGCACCAGATCGGCGCCGGCCTGCTGGGCTACATCCGCGACTATAAGGGCCTGCTGCCCGCCTCCTCCGACAGCGAGTCGCTTGTGATCGACCAGGGCAAGTGGTGGCTGACCGCCCAGGGCATGATGGTGCCCTACGTCCAGGACTACTTCGTCTTCCAGTGCCCGGGCGACAGCGGCCTCGCGTCCCAGCTCGGCGGCCCGCGCTGGTGGTCCTACGGCTGGAACTCGAACTACTACGACGTCGAGAACAACAAGTGGCGGGGCCAGTCGCACCGCAACGTCAGCGACGTGACGAACCCCTCGGCCGCGCTCACCTTCCTCGACCACGTCGAGGGCGACGGCGGGGTGGACGGCAACGACGACCGTCCCTACCAGGACGCCGTCGTCAACAGCGACAGCGGGCAGGGGATGAAGCGCCACAACCAGGGCTTCAACGCCCTCTTCCTCGACGGCCACGTCGACCCCTTCAAGCCAGGGGGCGACACCAGCAAGGAGACCTTCGAGTGGTGACCCCTGCCGCCGGTTGACGCGGCGGCGCGCCCGGCGCAGGGTCCGACG
>CBFDBL010000408.1:0-6094 GCA_965603035.1 uncultured bacterium | reverse complement strand
CAAGGCGGCCGGCCAGAAGTTCATCGTCCGCATCCAGGACAGCGATGGCACGGCCGGCGCGATCCGCTTCGAGGTCGAGGGCGGCTATGTGGTCGGCAAGACCCCAGTCAACGACGGCGAGTGGCACCACGTCGCCGTGATGCTGCCCGACGGCATGGACAACGTGAACGACGCGCGGCTGTTCGTGGACGGCGTCTACGACGGCTACAGCGAGGACGTCCGCATCGGCGTCGGCCACGCCAACCACTACTTCGAGGGCCAGTTGGACGACGTCCGCGTCTACGACAGCGCGGAGACTCCGGCGGCCATCCTCGCCGAGTCGGGCAACACCTTCTCCGGGCTGGCCTACTCCGACGCCGTGCAGGCCGACACCCCCGTGGCCTACTGGCGTCTCGACGAGGGCGTGACGGACACCAAGGCCTTCAACTCCGCCGTCGGCGGCACCACCGACCCGTGGACCAAGAACGGCGACTACGCGAACGGCGCGACGCCGACGGCGCCGTCGCTGCTCGGCTCCGACCCCGCCAACCCGGCCGTGAGCCTCGACGGCAGCAATGACCAGGTCAACATCCCCGACAACGCCGACCTCAACGCCAACCCCACCGCACTCGCACAGCGCACCGTCGAGCTCTGGTTCAACGCCGACGACGCTACCTCCCGACAGGTCCTCTACGAAGAGGGCGGCGCCACCAACGGCCTCGGCCTCTGGGTCGAGAACGGCGAGGTCCACCTCCAGGCCTGGAACACCTCGACGAGCAACGGCCCCGGCGACGACTGGGGCGGTGGCGGCGATCTCAAGGACGCCAGCATCGCCATCGAGGCGGGCAAGACCTACCACGCCGTCCTCGTCATGGACGGCGACGACACCAAGACGGGCACCCTGACCGGCTACCTCAGCGGCACGGAGTTCGGCCAGGTCGGCGGCGTCGGCCTCTTCTACAGCCACACCGGCGACACCGCCATCGGCGCCAAGCGCAACGACACCCGCTTCGGCACCGCCACGTCGGGCGGCGACGGCAACCGCTTCGACGGCGTCATCGACGAGGTCGCGGTCTACAACTCGGCGCTCGACGCCGACCGGGTCTCGCTGCACAACGCGCTCGGCGAGAGCTACTCCAGCACCGTCCTGGCCGACGACCCCGTGGCCTACTGGCGGCTCGACGAGCGCTCGGGCACCGCCGCCGACAACCGCGCCACCGTCGGCAGCGGCCTCGGCGCCGCGGCCGACGGCACCTACTCCGGCGGCGTCATCCAGGGACAGACGAGCCTCGTGCCCAACAGGTCCTCTTCGAGGAGGGCGGCCAGACCAACGGCATCAACGTCTACATCGACGCCGGCAAGCTCTACGTCCTAGGCTACAACGGCGGCAACAACGGCACCGGCTCGCCCTGGGGCGGCGACGGCTCCAAGAACGTCAGCACCGACATCGCCGCGGGCGAGATCTGCCACGTCTCGCTCGTCCTGGATGGCAACACGAGCATGACGGGCACCATCGCCGGCTACCTCAACGGCGAGGCCTTCGGCCAGATCGACGGCGTCGGCCTCAGCTTCCAGCACACCGGCAACATGGCCATCGGCGGCATCGCCGGCAACACCACCTCGGCCACCAAGTTCCACGACGGCAACGCCGCGGCCGAGGGCAACTACTTCACCGGCACGATCGACGACGTCGCCGTCTACAACGCCTCGCTCTCCACCGAGCAGATGCAGACCCACTACATCGCCGCGGGCGGCACCCTCGACTACGGCGCCTACGGCAACGCCGTGCTCGCCGACAACCCGACCGCCTACTGGCAGCTCGGCGAGACGAGCGGCAACGGCGCGATGAACGTCGCCACCACCGTGACCTCGGCCGCCGGTCTCGGCGACGCGGTGAACAGCAGGTACGTCGGCGGCGCGACCCTCGGCGCGGCCAGTCTCGTCCCCGGCGCCGACAACGGCGCCGTCGTCTTCGACGGCAGCAACAGCAGCGTCAACATCCCCGACCACGATGAGATCAACCTCGGCGCCGACAAGAGCCGCCGCAGCGTCGAGCTGTGGTTCAACCCCGCCGACACGGCGGCCCGCCAGGTGATCTTCGAGGCGGGCGGCGACACCAACGGGCTTAACGCCTACATCGAGGGCGGCAAGGTGCACGTCGGCGTGTGGTCGAACGACGGCAACGACATGGCGGCCTTCGCGAGCGCGCCCGTCGAGGCGGGCGACACCCATCAGCTCTCGCTTGTCTTCGACCAGCCCAACGACTGCCTGATCGGCTACCTCGACGGCACGCCCTTCGGCACGCAGAAAGGGCTCCGCAGCCTGCCCGAGCACACCGCCGACATCGCCATCGGCGCCATGCGCGGCGACAGCCGCTTCGACGACGGCGGCAGCGGCGTCGGCGAGTCGGGCGACGGCCGCTACTTCGTCGGCACCATCGACGACGTGGCCCTCTACAACAGTGGCCTCGCCGCGGGCCAGGTCCGCGGCCACCTCGGCGCCGTCGGCATCGCCGTCGGCAGCCCCTACGAGCAGGGCGTCCTCGCCGACGACCCGATGGCCTACTACCGATTCACCGAGGTCACCGGCAACGGCGCCGCCAACATCGCGAGCGACGGCAGCGGCCTCGGCAACGCTGTCACCGCCGAGCACCGCAACGGCGTCGCCATCGCACAGCCCTCGCTCATCGCCCATCCTCAAGGCGACGGCGCCATCCACTTCGACGGCGTGGACGGCGTCACCCACATCCCCGACCACAGCAAGATCAACACGGGCACCTACACCAAGAAGACCGTCGAGCTGTGGTTCAAGGCCGACCAGTTCAGCGACAGCCCGCAGGTGCTCTTCGAGGAAGGCGGCACCACCCGCGGGCTGAACCTCTACATCGACGGCGGCGAGCTCGTCTACGGCATCTGGAGCCGCGGGAACAACGCGGACGCCAACTGGGAGGTCTTCCTCAGCGAGGCGTTCGATCTCGAGGCCATCCATCACGCCGTCCTTGTGTTCGACAGCAACGCCAGCAACAACGGCAGCGGCGTGGTGCAGGCCTACCTCGACGGCATGCTCGTCGGTGAGATGGACGGCGCCAACCGGCTGTTCGGCCACAGCGACGACATGGCGCTCGGCGGCATCCTGGGCACCACGCTCGACGCGACGCTCGCCGCGATGTCCGCGGCCTACTTCCAGGGCACGATCGACGAGTTCGCGCTCTACGACTACGCCTTGAGCCGCGACCAGATCTACGCCCACTACCAGGAGGGCGTGCCCGAGCCCGCCACCGTCTCGCTGCTCGGCCTCGGCCTGCTCGCCATGGCCCGCCGCCGCAAGCGGCGCTGAGCCCGCCCGACCGCGATGCCTCCGACGCGGCGCCCCGGCCCTCGGCCGGGGCGCCTGCTCATGCGCGCCTGTCGCGCCCGCTCCCTCGACTTCGTTCCTGCTCGTCGTCGTCGGTTTCCTCCCAACCGAGACGGCCCTGCCCCGTCCCCCCGCTCCGCGGGAAGCCAGAGCGGCGTCGAGCCGCCGCACTCCAAAGGCCCGCGACGGCGCTCGGATCCTCAAGCGGGGGTCTTCTATGGACTGCGGTGGCCTGACACCGCTTTCACTTCTCGCGGAGCGAGCGGGCGCGCCTGCTCATGCGGGCGGCGCTTGACGGCCGTCGCCGTCCCTGCTAGCCATCGCGGCGGACGGCGGCAGCGCGGAGACGCCGATGGCACACATCCCTCGGCGACGCTTCCTCAGGCGGCTGGCCGCGTGCGCGGCGGCCTCCGCCCGACGGTAGGGCGCACCGGTGGGCATGGGACCTATAACACCTATGGGACCGATAGGGCCGAGCCGAGCCGTCCCCCTGGACGTCCTATCGGCGGGGCGGGTGGTGGGGTGGGGCGGTGCCGTGGCCTAGCGGCGGTAGACGGGCAGGAAGCGGTAGTAGGCCTCGAGGCTGAGCAGGGCCATGGCGGTGGTGTAGACGCGGCCGCCGCGGCGGCCCCAGGCGTGGGCGGCGGGGGCATAGCTCCCGTGGACGTAGCGGCCCCTCGGGTCGCGCGAGGCCGTGACCTGGGCCTCGACGAGCGGGTCGCGGAAGAGGCGGTTCCACTCGGCCCACGGCTCGCCGCCGAGCTGGTGCATCGCGGTCGTGGCGTAGTAGGTGAAGTAGAGGTCGCCGACCAGGGTGTTCCTGCCCTTGCCCGGCCCGCCGTCCTGTCGGACGCGCTCGAGCAGTCGGGCGGCGGCGGAGCAGATCTCGAGGTCGTCGCCGGCGAGGAAGATGCGGCAGAGCATGCCGACGGCGGTCGGGCCTGGCGCGGGCTCGGGCTTGCCGACGAGGTAGGCGCTGCGGCCGTCGCCGCGCCAGGTGGCGGCGAGCAAGGCGCGGGAGCGCTCGATGGCCTCGGGCGGCACGTCGAGCCCCGCGGCCAGAGCCGACCGCAGGGCCATGATCTGCCACGCCGTCACCGACAGGTCGCCCTCCGCCCTCGGCACGGCGCCCCCGTAGCGGAAGCCGCCGTGCTCGGGCTGGAGCTTGCAGATGCAGGCGACGGCCTGCTGAGCCATGCGGCCGACCTGGGGCGAGGCCGTGAGAGCGTAGGCCTCGCTGACGGCCGTCGCCGCGATCCCGTGCTCGTAGAACGTCCGCCAGCGGAACGCCCCGTCGGCCTGCTGCCGCGCGCGCAGCCACGCAAGCGCGCGCCGCACCGTGGGCCGGAAGGGCCCCTTGTCCTGCGTGTAGCCGGCGCCCAGGAAGGCGAGCAGCGCGAGGCCGGTCACCCCGAGATCGTGGTCACCGCTGCCGCCCCAGCGCCGACAGCTCCACGAGCCGTCCGACTCCTGCGCCCGCACCAGCCACAGCAGGCCGGCACGCACCGCACCCTCCGCGCGCCGGCTCGTGCCCGACCGGCCACCCACCGACCGAGCGCGGCCCGACGCGCTCCGAGGACTGTAGAACTCCCGCGCTCGAGCCACCGGCGGCTCGAGCGCGAACACTGGCGTCGGCACCGGCGGCTCGAGCCCAGGCGGCGGCGCCAGAGCGACGAGCGGATCCGCCACCACCGGCACCGGCTCGACCGCAGGCTCCACCTCCCCGTAGCTCAGCTCGACCACCGCCACCGGCTCCGACGGCGCCGTCGGCACGTCCGCCTCCGTCGGCTCCGCGGGCGGCAGCGGCTCAGGGTCCGCCAGCTCCAGGAAGCGCTGCGCATCGGTCAGCTCGACCACCAGCGCGAGCGGCACGCGCTCCGTCGGCAGCGCGCGGTAGGGCACGCGCCACACCGTGACGATGGCGGCCAGGTGCAGGGCCAGCGACAGGCTCCACCACGGGGCGCGGCGCGCCAGCCGGACCACCAGTTGATAGGCCCGGCTCGGCTCCTTGACGATATAGGGTTGGATGGCAGCCGTGTGGCCGTACGGGCGCGTGATTGCCATGGCGTGGACATGCATCTGGCGGGGATCTGTACGCCGGGGACGCCCCCATTATATCGTGGCCCGGAGCGAATGCAACCGCAAAATCCGCCGCCTCCGCGGCGCGCGCCGACCGCCGAGGGCGGTTTCGGGTTCCAGGTTCCAGGTTCCGGGTGTCAGGTTCCGGGGGTCGCAGAAGACCCCGAAGCGGGAGTCCCCCCGGAACCCGGAACCTGCAACCCGGAACCCCGTCTGCTGGCTCGTCGTGCCGCGGAGCGGCGGGCGATGCGTCCCCACGCGGAGCATAGGGACGAGCGCGCCGTGTTGCGGCGCGGGAGCGGTGCCAGGTTCCGGGTTCCAGGTTTCAGGTTCTGGGGGTTGGAGAAGACCCCGTAGCGGGAGTGGCCCCGGCACCCGGAACCCGCAACCCGGAACCACCCCAGCGGAGCGGGCGGCACAGGGCGAGAGCGTTTGGAGTCCTCGCCTTCAGGCGAGAGTGGGGCCGTCGAGTGAGGGACGGCGCCGGCGCTCGGGAGTTCGACTTCCGCCCGAAGGCGCAGACTCGGAGCGGCCCGCTCCGCGGGCATCCAAAGCGGCGTCGGGACGCCGCACTCCATAGAAGATCCCGCGTTGCGGCGCGGGAGCGGTGCCAGGTTCCGGGTTCCTGGTTACAGGTTCCGGGGGTGGGAGAAGACCCCGTAGCGGGAGTCCGCCCGGAACC
>CBFDBL010000407.1:0-6102 GCA_965603035.1 uncultured bacterium | reverse complement strand
GCCTGGGGCCAAAGGCGGCCGCTGGCGGCGAAAGCTGGTGAGAAATGCGGGCTAGTTGCCGCCTTCGTCGAGGCCGCGGCGGAGGGCGGCGCGGGCGGCGGCGATGGCTTTGCGAGCGGCGGGCATGTCGTCGGCGTCGAGAGCCTTGGCGGCGTCGGCGAGTGCGGTGGCGAGTTGGCGGCCGACGGGGGTGTCGGGGGTGAACTCCGAGGCGTCGAGCTTGAGCCCGGTGAGTGCCTTGGTGAGGCCGTCCTTGTCGTGGCGGAAGCGGCTGCGCGCGCGGGAGGCGATGGTGGCGACCTCGTGCTCGAGGGTGTCGAAGGTCTCGACGACGAAGCGGAAGTCGTCGGCGAGGAACTGCTTGCGGACGTGGTCGATGCGGCCGCAGGTGGCCTTGAGCTCCTCGTGGACGTAGGGCTCGGCTGGGGAGCCGAGGAGCTGGTCGAGGTGCTTGCCGGCGGGGGCGTAGAGCTGGTCCCAGACGGCCTTGGCGGCCTGGTCGTAGAGCGCGGCGGCAGCCGGGTCGAGGGCGAGGTCGCTGCGGCGCAGGGCGAGGCGCTCGGCGATGGCGGCGCGGACGATGTCCTGGAGCGCGCGCAGGGTGGCGGTCTGCGTGCCGGCCTTGGCCGCTCGGTTGGCCTCGGCGGAGAGCAGGGCGAGGCGTCCCGCGACGCGTCCCTCGCCTCCGCCGCCGGTGGGAGCCTGGGCGGCGGCCCACCAGAAGAGGGCGACGGCCGCGAGGGTGCAGACGGCGATGGCGACCCACAGCAGGGCGCGGCGGAGCCGCGCGAGGAGCGAGGTGGCGTCGAGCCGCACGCGCGAGAAGCGCCAGGGCATCGGCGGGTCGGGCTCGACGACGTCGGCGACGAGGGCCGTGATGTTGTCCGGGCCGCCGGCGTTGTTGGCCGCGGCGATGAGCCGCCGGCAGCAGTCCTCGGGGTCGGGCTCGCCGTCCACGATCGTCGTGAGCGTGGCGTGCGGGACGGGGCCGTGCAGGCCGTCGGTGCACAGCAGGAAGCGGTCGCCGCGCCGCAGCCGGACCATGCCGAGGCGTGGCTCGACCGTGGGCCCCTGGCCGAGCGAGGCGGCGAGGCGGTAGCGGCCCGCCTTCTCGTCGCGCGAGAGCTGGCGCAGGACGCCGTCGCGGAACAGGTAGATGCGGCTGTCGCCGACGTAGGCGAACAGCACGCGGTCGCCGTGGAACCACAGCACGGTGAGCGTGGTGCCGACGCCGGCCTTGTCGGGCGCGTGCCTGGCGTACTCGTGGAGGCCGCGGTTGGCGTCGCGGATGGCGTGGGTGAGCGCGCTGTCGTAGCGGGGCCTGTCGGTGTGGGGGAGGGCGTCGTGCAGCGACTGCTGGATGACCCGGCAGGCGACCTGGCTGGCCAGCTCGCCCGCATCGGCGCCGCCCACCCCGTCGGCCACGAGGAACAGCCCGGCCTTGCGCAACAGGACGAAGTGGTCCTCGTTGTGGTCGTACAGCCGACCCGGGTCCGTCTTGGCGGCGACCTTGATTCTCATGCGTCCATGGGCCGATGGGGCAGGGGGACGGGAAACCGCCAGGTGTTGCGCGGGCGCGCCGCCATTATAGCCGGCCCGGCGCGGGAGTCAAGAAACCGAGACGGGCGAGCGGCCCGACGCGGGGGACCGGGTCACCCGGTCGTGATGTCGATCTTCCTGCGCTTCGCCTGCTCGTCGGGGGCCTTGGGGAGGGTGACGGTGAGGATGCCGCTGGCGAACTCCGCCGTGGCCTTCTCCCCCAGGACCGCTGCGGGGATGGGGATGAAGCGCTGGAAGGTGCCGAAGGTTCGCTCGCCGTGGCAGTAGCCCTCGCGCTCCTCGGTCGTCTCCGTCCTCTTCTCGCCGCTGAGGGTCAGGCCGTCGTCGGTGAGCTCGACCGTGATGTCGTCGTCGCTCATCCCCGGCAGCTCGGCGGTCACGACGATGGCCTCGTCGGTCTCGCGCACGTCCACGCTCGGCACGAAGTCGGCACGGGCCGACGGGCCGGCGAACGGGAGCCCGGCGCCGCGGAGGAAGTCCTCGAACATGCGGTTCATCTCGCGGTGCAGCGCCGCCAGGGGGTGCTCCTCGCCCCTGCGGACCAGCCGCCCCTCGTCGCGTCGCCAGGGCAACAGGTCTCGGAATGCCATCGCACTGTCCTCCAACGGAGACCCAGGGTCGTCCCGCGGCCTCGCGGGTGGCTACGCCGCATCCCGCTCCGGCCCCGCCGGATGGCGCTGCAAGCGGCGTGCCAAAGTCACGCGGTCGCCGTAAGCCATGCGCATGTAAGCGCTTGCAGAGCGTGCTGCGCCGCGTGGCCGCCACATTTGCCTGTCATTGTGGCAGGGAGCGGCCCGAGCCGCTATACTGGGGCCGCGCCGAGAGAGCGTCGAGCACCTGAGCCGTGGCCCGGAGGCGATGCCCATGACGGCGGACAGCGGCGATGCGATGGGCTTCGAGGCACTGCTGCGCCAGATGGCCCTGGCCCGCAACGCGCCGGCGGTGCGGCGGCTGGCCGACGACCACGGCCTGTCGCGCGAGGAGCTGGCGGCGTTCCTGCGCCAGGAGCTCGCGCGCCAGCAGGAGGAGGGCGGCAGCGACCGCCTCGGCCCGCGCTACGATGTCTCGACCGGCGAGTACTCGACGCTCGCGGAGTGGGTCGAGCGGGTCGTGAGCGGGCGCTGAGGGCGGCTGGGCGGGCTCGGGTCAGTCGGCGGATTCCCCGATCAGCTCTGCGATGCGCAGTGCGTGGCGTCGGACGAGCGCGCGGTCGTCGTTGGCGTGGCGCTCGGCGAGGTCGGGCCGCGGGGTGGCGAGTCGCGCGAGGGCCTCCGCGGCAGCGAGGTCGAGCTGCCAGCGTGCATCCTCGACCACCGGGTTGACGGGGGCGCCGCTGATCTGGAGCTCTCGGCGCGTGGGCAGCTCGTCGCGTGCGACGAGGGCCTCGAGGGCGGGGACGGCGGCGGGGTCGCCGATGCGCCCGAGCGCGCGGACCGCGGCGATGAGGGCGTCGAGGCTCGCCTCGGGGTCGTCGAGCACCTGGCAGAGCGCGGGCACGGCCTCGCGGTCGCCGATGCGCCCGAGCAGCACGAGGGCCGAGAGCCACAGCGGGGCGGTCTTGCGGCCCTCAGGGCTCTCGGCGCGGCGCTCGACGAGCGCCGCGCGAAGCTCGGGCGCGGCCTCGGGGCGCCGCAGCATGGCGAGCGCGGCCGATGCCCAGAAGCGCCGGGCCGGCTCGTCGGCCCTGGCGGCCTCGAGCAGCAGCGGGAGCGCCTCGTCGCCCCTGCGGATGAGCTGCCAGGCGGCCTGGGGCGCCTGCTCGCCGCCGAGCTGCGCCGCCCACTGTGCGGCGGGCAGAGCGGGGGGCTGGGGCGGGAGCCAGCTCGCCTCGTGAATGGCCGGCTCGGCCTGGGGCTCGGGCAGCCTGGGCTGCTCGCGCGGGCCGAGGGCGCCGGTGGCGAGCAGGGCGGCCTGGAGGTCGCCGACGGGCAGCTCGCGGGGGGTGAGGCCGCGCGCGGCGGCCATGGCGGCGGCGGTGCCGGCGGCCTCGCCCACGCGCTGGAGGTCGCGCTGCATGCGGAGCTGGTTGTGGGCGTCGTGGGTCAGCGACAGGGCGCGGCAGCCCACGACGAGGCCCTCGACCCCCCGCGGCAGGAGCGCGCGGTAGGGGACCTCGCAGCCGATCCGCCGCCGCCAGTTGCCCAGCAGCCAGACCCAGGCCATGGCCTCGTCGCTCTCGTTCTCGTAGTCGGAGCCGTGGTTGTCGAAGTGCGAGAAGGCGTAGGCCACGACGTCGGGGAACTGGCGGCCGGCGATCTCGTCGGCGAGCGTGATGCGGCCGTCGCCGACGATCTGGCGGCTGTTGCGCAGCCCGAGGATGGGCGCGATGTAGACGAGCCGGGTCGCGGCCTCGTAGCGTGGCCTGCGGTAGTGGCCGAGCGCGTGGCGGCGCGCGCGGGTCATGTCCGCCACGTCGGTCGGGTCGCAGTAGCCCGCATCGAAGTTGGTGATCAGCAGCTTGCCGTCGTCGCTGAGGCGCCCCGCGGGCAGCGAGTAGGCGTGGGGCAGGCCGTCGGCGGCGCGGCCGAAGGTGAAGGCGGCGCCCGCCATGGCCGCCAGATCGCCGTCGCCCGTGCCGTCCACGAAGGCCTTCGCCCGGAGCGTGGCGTTGCCCTCGGGGCCGGCCACGACGACCGCCGTGAGGCGCCGGGCCGGGCCGGCGGACCCGGCAGCGGCCGGCAGCTCGGTGGGCACGGCTTCGGTCAGCGCGTCGGTCACCGTGGTGTCGTAGACGACCTCGACCCCCGCCTCGGCGGCGAGCTGCTCGAGCGCGACCTTCTTGGCCTCAGGATGGAAGCCCGAGGCTGGGCCGAAGAGCGGGGCCAGCGCCGCGACACGGGCGTCCACGTCGTCCTGGAGCCCGCCGGCGACGCCGTGGTAGTAGCTGTGGATGCCGCCGCCGGTGCCGACGCCGCCGAGGCAGGTGCCCTGCTCGACGAGCAGGGTCGTGGCCCCCTGGCGTGCGGCGGCGATCGCTGCGATGGCTCCGCCCGTGCCTCCGCCACACACCACCACGTCGGCCTCGCGGGCCGGCGGCGCCACCTGCGAGTGGGGCAGGGGGGCATCGGCCGGCGGCTCGGGCAGCGACGCGAGCGCCTCGGCCACGGCCGCGCCGGCCGCCTCGCCGATGGCCAGCCGCTGGCTCACCGTCAGGCCCGCGCCCGCCAGGAACCCGCTGTGCGCCCACGGCGCGGCGGGGAACAGGTTGGCCGCGGCGTCGGGCGCGGCGCCGACCTGCCAGCTCTCGAGCGGGTATGGCTCGGCGCCGACGGCCGTGACGACGGCCTCGCCGAGCGCGGGGAGCTGGCCGCGGGCCGCCCGCAGCGCCTCGGGCACCGCGAGCCGGGCGACGCGGACGTCGCACCGGCCGACGGCGAACGCGACGGCCAGCTCGCCGGGCCAGAGGGTCGGCCGCACGTCCACGCGGCCGGCCGCGCCGGCGCCGCCGACTGGCAGCGGCTCCGCGACGGCGCCCTCGGGCGCGCGGTTGAGGAACCGGGTGTGGCGAGCGGCGGGGCTCGCCGGCGGGCTCGCCTCGCCGCCGGCCAGGCGCCACGCCAGGGCGTTGTCCGTGGCGTCCACGAAGGCTCGGGCGCGAAGGTGCACCTCGCCCGACTTGGTGCCGAGCAGGACCCCGGTCAGCCGGCCATCGGCCACGGCGACGGCGACGGGCTGGGCGTAGAGCACGACGTCGATGCCGGCGGCCGCGGCCTCGCCGTCGAGCAGGATCTCGGCGACCGGCGGGTCCACGAGGCCGCCGCGCGCGCCGATGGCAGCGGCCATCGCCTCCGACAGCCAGCGCGCGGCCTCGCAGCGCGCGTCGCCCAGCTCGGTGTGGAAGGCCCACGTGGCCTCCCAGCCGAGGACGGGACGGCGCTCGACGAGGACGACCCTGGCGCCCGAGCGGGCGAGGCCGCGCGCCGCCGCGAAGCCGCACAGGCCGCCGCCCAGGACGGCCACGTCGTAGCCTGTGGCGGGGTCGAACACGCCGGTGACCTCAACAGGGGCGCGGGGCGAGGGTCGAGGCAAGGAGGCAGGGAGAGGCCGAGGCTTCCCACGGCCCCGCGGCCGCCGCTACCTGCCTTGCGCTGCGCGGGTGCCGCGATGGGGACAGGGCGAGACGTAGTAGTCGCCGCCCTCGAAGTAGAAGACGGCCTGGGTGGTGCGCCCGCACTCGGGGCACTTGATGGTGACGCGCTGCTGCGCCAGGGCGGTGGCCCCGATGGGAACGCCGACGACGAGCGCCGCGCACGCAATCGCCAGCCAGCGCAGCAGCCTGCCGTGCCACTGCCAGGCGGCGAACTCCGCCCCCTGCGCGTCGGTGGCCACGACGAAGGACCACTCGCGCCGGACCGTCGTCTGCTGCACCGCCAGCGGCCTGTCGGGCTGGGTCTCGACGAGCAGCGAGACCTCCACCGACGCCTGGAGCGTGACCCGCTGGCCGCTGAGGGTGTACTCCGGCGGCAAGGGCACGGTGAGGGTGAGCGCGATGGGCCTGGGCTCGGGGGCCTCGTTGCGCTCGAGCACGTCGGGGGGCCAGGG
>CBFDBL010000406.1:0-6113 GCA_965603035.1 uncultured bacterium | reverse complement strand
CTCGCCGGGGCTGGGCGCTGGCGGTCGGCGCTGGGGGCTGGGCCGCGCTGGTGGGCCTGTGCTGGTGGGAGGGCGCGTCGGGTACTGTGCGGGGCACGATGGCGGTGCTGATGGCGCTGGTCGCGTTGTGGCACGGCTGTGCGTGGGGGTGGGGAGCGGGGGTGGGGGCTGCTGCTGCGTGTGCCCTGATCGGGGTGGTGGCGCTGCCTGGCCTGGGGGTTGCGGACGCTCTGGGTCTGGCGGTGGGTCTGGCGGCGGCGGGCGTGGGCGGCGGGTTCCTTCGCCGTCGGAACGTGCGGGTGCGGGGCCGTCTGTCGGCGACGGAGGGCGACCTGGGCTCGTTGCGCGGGTCCCTCGATGCGACGCGGCGCGAGCTGGCCGCGGTCGAGCGCCGGCTGAGCGACGCGGAGCGGCTGGCGACGGTGGGCACCATGTCGGCCCAGATCGCCCACCAGCTCCGCAATCCCCTCACGTCGATCGGCCTGTACGTCCAGCTCGTGGAGGACGAGCTGCGGGAGCTGGGGCCGGGCGAGGCCCGCGAGGCGGTCGAGCTGCTCGGCCGGGTGCTCAACGAGCAGCGGATCCTCGTCGAGATCACCGACAACTACCTGCGCTACGCCCGGCTGCCCGACCTGCGGCCGGCCCGCCTCGACGTCAACCGCACGGTGGGCGAGCTGGTCCGCTTCCTCCGCCACGAGCTCGAGCGCGAGGGCATCGCGATCTCGACCCATCTCGGCGACGGCCTCAGGCCCATCCTCGCCGACCGCCGACTCCTGCGCTTCGCCCTCATGAACCTGCTCAAGAACGCGGCCGAGGCGATGGGGGCCGGCGGCCGCCTGCGGCTGCGCACCGCACAGTGCAACGGCGCCGTCGAGATCCACGTCTCGGACACGGGGCCGGGCCTCGCCGCCGACGAGCTCGACCACGTCTTCGAGCCCTTCTACACGACCAAGGACGCCGGGAGCGGCCTCGGCCTCTCGCTGAGCCGCCAGATCATCGACAAGCACGCCGGCACGCTGACCTGCGAGAGCATGGTCGGCGTCGGCACGACCTTCATCGTGCGCCTGCCTGCCCGGGCCGGGGAACAGGGGACGAGCGATGGTGGCGGTGACGACCGCAACAGTGCTCATCGTGGATGACAGCCCGAGCGTGCGCGACTCGCTCGAGCGGACCCTCTCGCGCCGCGGCTACCGCACCCTGACGGCCCGCAACGGCGTCGAGGCGATCGCGGTCCTGCGCGAGCACGAGGTCCAGGTCGTGCTCGCCGACCTGCGCATGCCGGTCATGGACGGCATGAAGCTGCTCGCCTCGGCGCGGGCCTTCCGGCCCGAGGCGCAGTTCGTCATCGTCAGCGCCTTCGGCACGGTGCAGAAGGCGGTGGAGGCGATGAAGCTCGGGGCGTGCGACTTCATCGTCAAGCCCTTCCGCCGCGAGGTCGTGTGCGCCGCGGTCACGAAGGCCCTGCGCCGCTGGCACCACGTGGTCGAGGCCGGCGGCGCCGAGTCCCTGCCCGCGAAGCAGTGCGGCATCGTCGGGCGCAGCCCCGCGCTGCGCGCCGTGCTCAGGATGGTCCGCCGCGTCGCCCCCACCCAGGCCACCGTGCTCGTCGAGGGCGAGAGCGGCACCGGCAAGGAGCTGATCGCCGAGGCATTGCACCGCTGGGGCCCGCGCGCCGGCTGCCCACTCGTCAAGGTGAGCTGCGCCGCGCTGCCCGAGACGCTGCTCGAGGCCGAGCTGTTCGGCCACGAGCGCGGCGCCTTCACCGGCGCGCTCTACGAGAAGAAGGGCCGCTTCGAGCTCGCCGACGGCGGAAGCCTGTTCCTCGACGAGGTCGCACAGCTCAGCCCCGCCGTCCAGGTCAAGCTCCTGCGCGTGCTCCAGCGCGGCGAGTTCGAGCGCATCGGCGGCACCAGGACACTCCGCTCCGACGTCCGGCTCATCGCCGCGACCAACACCAGCCTCGAGGCCGCCATGCGGGCCGGCCGATTCCGCGACGACCTCTACTACCGCCTCGACGTCATCCGCATCCTCCTCCCGCCCCTGCGCGAGCGCCGCGAGGACATCCCGCTGCTCGCCGACCACTTCATCGCACTCCACCGCCGCCGCAACGACAAGCCCGTCGAGGGCATCTCGGGCGCCGCGCTCGAAGCCCTCTGTAACCACGCCTGGCCCGGCAACGTCCGCGAGCTCGAGCACGTCGTCGAGCGCGCCGTCGTGCTCGCCGAAGGCCCCACCATCGAGCTCGACGACCTGCCGCGCGCCATCACCGGCCGCCAGGCACCCGTCCGCGAGGTCCGCGTCCCGCTCGGCAAGACCATGAAGGAGATCGAGCGGGAGGTCATCGAGCGCACCCTCGCCCAGACCGGCGGCGACAAGACCGCCGCCGCCGCCCTCCTCGGCATCGGCCGCCGCACCATCTACCGCTACCTCGGCCACTGAGCCGCGGCCTCGGGCTCGCCTTCACCGGCCCCATCGGACCGATGGCCCCCATCCCTCACTATCGCGGCGAGTCGAGGGTCTCGACGGCAGGTGTGCCGTCGTGTCGTCACGATGGCACGGGCCGGGCGGGTCTGTGCGGCGGTTTTGCCAGAATGGCGCACGGGCCGAGCGCCACCCGGCGGGCGCTCGCCGATCCGGACCGGCGCGCGGTCTCGGGGCCGGCTGCGCCGTGCTCCCGCCGCCGGGGATTCCGGCCACGCAAGTCGCCGCTGGGCCTTGACTAACGACGCCGCGGGCCCACGGCTCGGGCGTCTGGCACGCGGATTGCTCTATGCGAAGGACAGCGGAGGGCCTCCGAGAGGAGAGGGCCGTGGGAGCGGCGACGATGGCCACGCGAGCGAAGGTGCTGGTGATCGACGACGACCAGGACATGCTCGTCGCGATCGAGACGCTGCTGGGGGTGAGGGACTTCGCGGTGCTGTCGGCGACGAACGCGGACGACGGGGTGCGGATGGCCCGCGAGGAGCGGCCCGACGTGATCCTGCTCGACATCCTGATGTCGCCGCGCAGCGGGATCGAGGTCTACGAGGAGCTGCGCGCCGACCCCGCCCTGCGGGCGACGAAGATCCTGATCGTGACGGCGCTGAAGCAGAAGATCCACGAGGACCGCTTCGCGGCCGAGCTCGAGGCGTGCTGGGCGGCGGAGGACTTCCTGGACAAGCCCGTGGAGCCGGAGGCGCTGGTCGAGCGCATCCGCCAACTGGTCGGCAGAGAGCGATAGAGAGCGGGTGGATGAATGGATGAAGGGATGGGTGGATGGACGGGAGGAGGGAAGATGAGCCACGGGGCCTCTTCCGTCCGATCGTGCGGCCACCCATGCGTCCATTCCTCCACGTCATCGGCGCCCCGCGCCGTCGCGCCGCGATGAGGAGCTAGCCGTGCCGGTGTACTACATTGAGCAGGATTCCCTGCCCGCGTTCCTGTTCGGCCTCGACGCGGCGGGCGTGTTCGCCCAGACGGCGACGGAGGGGGCCGAGGCCGACTTCGAGCGCCTCGACCCCAGCAATGCCCACGCCGTCGACGTCCGCGCGCCCAGGGCGCCCATGTCCGTCAAGTCGTTCCTCTTCCCCGTCAAGGAGCGCGTCGCCGTCTACCCGTCGACCGACTACGACTGGACGCCGCCGATCAGCGGCGAGGAGCCCATGGTGGTGGCCGGGCTGCGCGCCTGCGACGTGGCCGCCGCGAGGATCCTCGACCGCGTGTTCATCCAGGACGACTACGTCGATCCCTTCTACGCGCTGCGCCGCCAGGCCCTGCGCATGGTGACCGTGGACTGCGCGCGGCCCGCCGAGACCTGCTTCTGCACCCTGCTGGGCGGCAAGCCCTACGCCGAAGACGGGTTCGACGTGAACCTCTCGCCCATCGACGGCGGCTACGTGGTCGCGGCGGGCTCCGAGAAGGGCAAGGAGATGCTCGTCGCCTCGATGAAGCACCTTGCCGAGGTCACCGACGACCAGCTCGCCGCCCGCGACGCCGTCCGCCAGGCCGCCCAGGACCAGCTCGCCGAGCAGAACGCCCCCTACGGCACCGAGAAGACCCACGAGCAGATCGCCCGCGACGCCATGGACACGGCCCGCTGGGTCCAGCTCGCCAGCGGATGCGTCGAATGCGGATCGTGCAGTTCCATCTGCCCGACGTGCCATTGCTTCCAGCTCTACGATCAGGCGAGCGACGCGGCGGCGGGGCCGCACGAGCGGATGAAGGTGTGGGACAGTTGCCTGACCTCGAGCTACGCGAAGATGGCGGGCGTGGGCGGCATGAAGGCGAGCCCCCGGCCCGAGCTGCGGCAGCGGTTCGAGAACCGCGTGCTCCACAAATTCGCCTGGTTCCCGCAGAACATGGGCTGCCTGGGCTGTGTCGGGTGCGGCCGCTGCACCGATGCGTGCCTCGGCGAGCGCGACCTGCGGCAGCTCTTCCTCGATCTCACTGTAGAGGCGGAGACCTGACGTGGCAGTGACAAACGTCTACGCGCCCACGACGGCCCGGCTCGAGGACGTGATCGTCGAGACCCCGACGATCCGCACCTTCGTGCTGCGGCCCGCCGAGCCCATGGCGTTCCGGGCCGGCCAGTTCGTCCAGCTCACCCTCCCGGGCGTCGGCGAGGCGCCCTTCACCCCCTCGTCGTCGCCCGAGGAGCCCGACCGCATCGAGGTCACCGTCCTGAGGACCGGGCGGGTGACCGACGCGCTCCACGAGGTCGAGCCGGGCGCCGACCTGGGCCTCCGCGGCCCCTTCGGCAAGGGCTACCCGCTCGACAAGCTCCGCGGCAAGGAGGTGCTCCTGGTCGGCGGCGGCGTCGGCCTCGCGCCGCTGCGCTCGCTCATCTACGCCCTGCTCGCCGAGATCGGCCAGTTCCGCAAGGTCCTCATCCAGTACGGCGCCCGCGCGCCCGGCGAGCTGCTCTACCGCCGCCAGTTCGACCAGTGGCGCGCCACCGACGGGGTCGACTTCCGCGAGACCATCGACGTGCCCGCCGCCGGCTGGGACGGCCACGTGGGCCTCGTCACCTCCCTGATGACCCACGACATGGGCGTGGACGTCCCAGGCAGCTACCTCGTCTCGTGCGGCCCGGCCATCATGCTCAAGTTTGTCACACTCCGCGCGCTCGAGCTCGGCTACCAGCCCAGCCAGATCTACCTCTCCATGAACCGCCGCATGAGCTGCGGCATCGGCAAGTGTGGGCGCTGCAACATCGGGCCCTACTACCTGTGCCAGGACGGGCCCGACATGTGCTACGAGAAGATCAAGGACTACCCGAACGTGTTCTGAGAGGATGAATGGATGGGTGGATGGGTGGCTGGCAGGGGAAGACGAGCGAGGCGGCGTCGGCCGTCCACGCATCCAGTCATCCGCTCATCCATCCTCTTCCCGCTGAGAGGCTCTTGCTAAGAGGAACGCTGTCGTGCCAGCAACGACACGAACCACGACCTGTCTGCACTGCTCGCTGTGCTGCCCGGCGGGTGTGGCGACCGACGCCGACGGGCGCGCGACGCCCGCCTACCCGGGCCACGAGGCCGAGCCGCGCCAGGGGCTGTGCGCGCGGGGCCACTTCATCGCCGAGCTGCTGAGCCACCCGGGCCGCATCCGCGAGCCCATGGCGCGGGGCGGGGACGGGCTGCGGGCCGTCGCCCGCGACGGGGCCCGGGGCCTGGCCGCGCTGGCGCGTGGCAGCCGCGAGGGCCTGGCCGTGGTCATCGACGGGAACCTGCCGTGCGAGGAGATCGCCCGCGCCGTCCACGTGGCCAATGTGGGGCTGAACGTCGATCGGGTGGCCCTCTTCATCCCGCCGGCCGACGAGGCCGTGCTGCGCGGCCTGGCCACCTCGGCCGCCCCGCGCGCCGGCAGGGAGGCCCTGGCCGACTGCGACGTCCTGCTCGCCGTGGGCGACCCGTTCGCCACCCATCCCCTGGTCGCGAGCCCTGTGCTCGACGCCCTGGCCAAGGCCCGGGGCAACCGGCTGCTGTGCATCGACTCGGTGCGGGGGCGGACGGCGGGGTTCGCGGCGGAGTTCTGTCGGGTGGCCCCAGGCGGGGAGGCGGCGGCGCTGGCGGGGCTGCTGGCCGCGATGGGCGCAGCGGAGAGCCTGCCCGAGGCTGCGCGGTGCGACGTGGCCG
>CBFDBL010000405.1:0-6115 GCA_965603035.1 uncultured bacterium | reverse complement strand
CGGTTCGCCAGGAATCCACACAACTACATGGTCGTGCAGTGCGGCCAGCCCGTCCTGCTCTATCAGCCGGGGCGCATCGCGCTGCTCGTGGACCTGAGCCGCGAGAGAGCGGAAGCGGCGCTCCGCGCGCTCATGCAGCTCATCGACCACCCGCCCAAGGTGGAGAGCTGCCGCGACATCCACGTCCGGGACTGGAACGGTCACCCGAGCGACGTGAGCCCGGCGCGGCACCTGCTGGCCGGGCTGGGCTTCGTCCTGGCGGAGGCCAAGGGCCGGCCCTGGGTCTACGACGGGACGCGCCCGCCGGCCGCCGCGACCCTCGCTCGAGCCGAGAAGGACATGCCCGAGGTGTTCGAGCGCGCGGGCAAGGAGCGCGCGCCCGCGACGTACGATGCCGACTGGCTCGTCTCGCGCTCGCCGCGGAAGGTCCGGGCCAAGCTGCGCGAGCTGCTCGACCTCCTCGGCAAGGCCCTGCCCGACCGCTTCGCGCTGACCTTCGGCCCGCGCAACTTCAGCGTCCTCTATCGCGAGGTCTCCTGCGTCAACCCCCACATCGGGCACAAGCGGATCCGGCTGGGCATGGGCTGGCAGGGCATCGACGCATGGTGCCACGGCTTCTACATCGACCCGGACACCGATCTCGCCGCCCCCGAGCTCACCTCCGAGCTTCTCGCCAGCTTCGAGCGGGCCCGTCGCGGCATCGACGCGCGGCTCGGCCGTCAGCGACGACCCGGCGCAACGGGTCGTGCACGCGGAGCAGAGCATCTGCCTTGACAACCGGCGCGGCCGCGTGTAGAGTCGCGACCAGCGGTGGGCCATCGTCTCGCCGTCCGTAAGGGCACTTGGCGTTGCTGCGGTGCCTCCTGCCCCATGGGCCGAGCCGCAGCGGTCATAGAAGGAGGAAGTGGCCATGGCGAAGAAAGGATACTCGAAGGAAAAGGCAGATAAGATGATCGAGGAACATGAGAAGAAAGCCGAGGAACTCGAACGCGAGGCCAAGGACACGAGGAAACAATACGGCAGCCCCCTCAGCGGAAGCCACGGGCAGGCAGAGGAGCACGCCAAGGACCTCGAGCGCGAAGCACGCAAGGAGCGGCGGAAGGCGGAGAACCTCGAGGAACTCAAGAAGCACCACGATGACTAAGTGGCTCGCCACGATTCTCGATCAATGGCGGTCGCGAAGCCACGCATGGAAGGGGGGAGCGTCCCCACGCCGCGAGAATGCCCTGTGGCGGGGCGTCTTCGCCCCGCGTTCCTGCCTTCCTCTTGGTCTTGCTCGGTGCCCCTGGAGCCGGCTGCCTCCGGTCGGTGGGAGAAGGAGGAGATACTCCTCTAGCGGGATGTGAACATCCCGCCTACAGGCCGCGAGCCGGGCCTGCGTGGATCGCGAGGCCGCCTTGTTCCGCTCCTTCGTACGCATTCTGCACTGTGGGCTGGCGCTGTGGGCGCTGGCGGGGGCGGCGCGCGCGGAGCTGCTCATCGACGGCGACACGGTGGCGCTGCTGCCCGGGGTGCATGCCAGCGTGCGGGCCGTGGCGGCGCGCAAGGGCAAGGCGCTGGCCTTCTCCGAGGGCGGCATCGCGCTGCCCATGGGCAAGGCGCTGCGCCCCGACGGCGGGAGCGTGGACCTCTGGTGCCGCCTGCCCGACGACTGGCCGGCCAGGGAGGACCGCACGCTGTTCCACGTCGGCGAGCGGCCCCACGAGCACGTGACCCTCTTCTTCCGCAACGGCGCCCTCATCGCCGTCTACAAGGGCGGGGCCGAGCACCACGCGTCGCTCAACGAGACCCGCACGCGGCGCTGGCAGCCGGGGTCCTGGCACCGCATGGAGTTCTCGTGGCGGGGTCGCGAGGGGGAGGCGGTCGAGTTCTTCCTGCGGGTGGACGGACGGCTGGTGGGGATCGGCGAGGGTCGGCTGCTGCCGCGATGGCCCGATCGCCTCTACGTGGGCGTCCGCGGCGGCCAGCGGCCGTGGAAGGGCCTGATCGACGACCTGCGCATCCGCGCCGAACCGCTGCCGCTGCCGGAGCTGGAGCCCGGCCGCCGGACCATCACGGTGGACGCCGGGCGGGTCGTCGGCGACTGCTACGTCTTCTGGGGCATCTCGAACTTCACGAGCGAGCACATGTTCGCCGACCCCGCGCAGCGGCCCGGCCTCGCCGCCCAGCGGCCAAAGATGCGGCAGGCCAACTGCGTCCGCCTGCTCGGCGGCCGGACCGACGGGCGCAACCGATGGCTGCTCGGCCGCGGGCCCGACGGCCAGCTCCGCTGCGACTTCCGGCCCATGCTCCGCTACCTCCAGGGCATCCGCGACGGCGGCTGGACGCCGCGCATCGTCCTCGACAACGTCCCCACCGCCCTCAGCGGCGACGTCGAGCTCCACACCTACGGCAACGCCCATCCGCCGAAGGACCCGTGGGCGTGGCACCAGTACGTCGAGGCCGCGGTGCGCGCCATGGTCCGGGCCTTCGGCCGCGAGACCGTGCGCCGGTGGCGCTTCAGGGTCGGCACCGAGCCCGACCTCTTCCCAGGGCACTGGGCAGGCACCCGGGAGGATTACCTCCGCCACTACGACGTGACCGTGGACGCCGTGACCCGCGTGCTGCCCGACGCCGACGTCGGCCCGGGCAATATCCTCAACCCCGCGGTCGAGACGGTGAACCTCGCGTCGGGCCGCCCGCGCTGGGGCCTGGACATCGTCGCCCACGCCGCGACGGGCCGCAACTACGCGACGGGCAAGCGGGGCACGCGCCTGCGCCACTTCTCGTGCTCGTGGTACGGGCAGGTCGGCAAGCCGATCGACAGCTTCGAGGTCGCGGTGCGGCGGATGCGCGAGCGGCTGGATCGCTATCCGCAGTTCCGCGGCGTGCCGGTCGAGGTCGCGGAGTTCGGGGTGCTGCGCGACGCGCGGGGCCGGCGGCTGATGGGGAACGAGGCGACGGAGTGGGGCGCGAGCTGGTACGCGGCCCTCGCCGAGCGGGTCTACGCCCTGGGCGTGGCGCAGGTGCACGAGTGGGCGCAGACGACGGCCGGCATCCCCCACCCGCGCATCCACGTCATCACCATGCTCGAGCGCATGGCCGGCGGTCAGCGGCTGAAGGTGGAGGTGGACGCGACGTCCCACGCGCGCTGCGGCGCCATCGCCTGCCGCAAGGGCGAGGCGCTCTACGTGCTGCTCTACAACCACCGCCCGATGCGCACGCCGAAGGTGGCGGAGCACGTCACGCTCCGTCTCCGCGACCCGCGGCTGAAGCCGGGCAGCCGCTGGACGCTGAGCGAGTGGGCCGTGGACGAGAGTCACGGCGTCTTCATCCCCGAGCTCTATCGCGACTGCGAGGCGGCCGGCGTGAAGCCGCTGCCGGCGGCGCCCCTCCACGGCGGGAACATCCGCCTGCGCTTCGGCGACGCCGGCGCGCGGGTGCTCCACCAGCATCGAGCGAAGTATCAGGGGCTCGCCGCCCTACCCCAGACCCGGAGGGCCCAGCCCCTCGCGGCCGACAGCGGCGGCATCGACCTCGAAATCGCCCTTCCAGGCCACAGCGTGCGCCTGCTCCGCATCGCTGCCCCGTGACGTCGGGGTGATAGGGGCCTGCGGCGATAGCGCTTGACAGGCCGGGCCCTTGTGCTATGCTGTGTGGTCACGCGAGGGGGCCCGCATGGCCTGGGCGGGGGACCCCAGGCAACACCAACAGGTGCGCGTCGGCTGCGCGGGGGCGCGGTCACCGGGCGGCGCCGCGTCGGACGATGCGCGCACGGAGGCGAGGGGAACCCATGGCGAGAACGCGGAAGAGCGCACGGGCGCCGCGCCGGCCCACGCTGGCCGGCGGGCCGCGCGTGTTCATCAGCTCGGTGGTCCACGACCTGGTCGACCTGCGGCGGGAGCTGGAGACGGATCTCGTGGAGCTCGGCCTCGAGCCGACGCTCTCGGAGAGCGAAGAGCGCGGCATCGCCGTCCGCTACGACGCCGACACGGTGGAGTCGTGCCTGGAGAGCGTCGATGAGGCCGACAACGTGGTGGTGATCCTCTCGCGGGAGTACGGGACGACGATCGAGCAACGGGACGACCTGTCGATGACGCACCTCGAGTACCAGCGAGCGTGCAAGCCGCCCGGGGGCACGGAGCCCAAGCCCGTGCTCTTCTGCGTCCGCGACCATCTGTTCACCCTGTACAACAAGTGGCGCCGCGCGGGCCGGAACACGCCGCCGACCGACGAGTGGGTCCCAAGCCTGGAGGAGCTGGAGCCCCTCTTGAAGTTGATCGACGAGCACGACCCGGACAAGCGCTGGGTCTTCCGGTTCCGGACCGTCGTGGACCTCAAGAAGCTGCTTCGGCGGCAGCTCGGGGAGCAGTCGATGCTGGTGAAGTTCCGGGAGGCGGTGGCGGCGGGGCAACTGCCGCTCGTCCAGGTGTCGTTCGCCAACCGGCCGCTGCCGAACGAGACGCTCCGCGACCTGTACTTCCAGGTGACCAACGTGGGCGCGACGCCGGCGATCCTCACCGAGTGCTCCGGCATCTTCGCGCGGCCCTGCGGCGCGCTGGCGAAGATGGCCGGGAGGCGGAGGCGGCGCGTGGCGCGCCGCGCCGACGACTCCGACTGGGCGCCCGACCGCCCGGCGATCTTGCGCCCGAGCGAGAGCCGCACGGTCCGCGTCAGGGTCGGCAAGGTCGTCCAGGGGAACGTCGGCGACTTCGAGCTGCACGTGGCCTACGGCACGATCCAGGGGCCTGGCGCGATCGACCCGTACCTGGTGAGGCTCAGGCCCGCGGGCGGGCGGCGGCTCTACTACCTGGCCAAGCGCTACGACGTGCAGGCCTCGAGCACCCTGTCGCTGCAAGAGGAGGAGGGCTGATGGGCGATCCGACCCCGCGGTGCTGCAAGTTCGCCATCAAGGGGCTCCGCGACATCCTGGAGGGCGAGCAGGGGCTCCACTACGACCCCCGCGACGGCCTCAACGTCGTGCTCTCGGGGCCCGCGGGCTCCGGCAAGACCCTCCTGGCGCTCCAGATGGCCGTCACCGGCGCCATCGAGAGCGGGATGAACGTCGTCTACCTGTCGAAAGACACGCCGCCGGAGACCGTGCTTTACCACCTCTGGAACGACTTCCTGCTCTTCGGCGAGGCCGAGCTGCCCCAGCCGCCCGGCGCGCCAGCCGCCGGCTGGACACTCCCCCCAGCCCTTGCAGCGGTGGAGAAGGAAGAGGGCGCGCCGGACCCGGCGAAGAACGAGGCGGGCCGCAGGGACTACGTCGCCTGGCTGGGCACGCGGATCGAGACCGCCTGCACGCGCACGATCCCCATCGCGCCGCGCGCGGATGCAGCGCCGCGGCCCGAGCGTGTGCGGTTCGTCCTGCTCGACCGTCTGGCCGAGGCGCTGGCGCGCGCCGGGGCGAGCGCCAGCGAGAGCCGGGGGCTGGTGGCGTCGTGCCTCAGGGCGGCGGAGCCGGTGCTGGCCTTCGGCAGCTTCGGCTGGGCCACGATGGCGCCGGCGCAGTTCGACGAGGAGGTGTGGAAGGGCCTGCTGGTGACGAGCCTGGGGAAGCTGTGCGAGCCGCTCAACCCGGTGTTCGACTGGCTGGAGCGTCGGGGCCGGCGGTGGACGCGGCACTTCCTGCTCGTGCTCGACTCGCTGCCGGCCAAGCTGCTCGGCGACTGCCTGCGCGCGCAGGCGGAGCGGCCCGGGACCCCGTCGTGCGCGACCGACGTCCACCGCCCAGTCACCCTCTTCGTCTCCGAGTGCCCCGATCTGCCCGAGTCGTTGGTGGCCTCGTTCCCGCCCGACGTGCAGGTGAAGCTGGCCCACCGCGACGATCCCCACGGCTCGCGGACCAAGACGATCCAGTTCCTCAAGGTGCGCTTCCAGCGGGTCCGGCCCGAGGCGTTCCCATTCGTGATCGTGGACCGGCATTGCTGGAAGGCGGGCGAGTGCCATGCCCTCAACGATCTCGAGCTGTCCATGGCCTCCGCGCGGAAGAAGCGCGGCGGCAAGAGAGACGACCCGCAGGCCTTCGAGTTCCGCACGCCCGGGATCACCATCCTGCCTTCGGTGGTGGACGCCGCGACGTGCCGCGAGGTGGTGCCGCCGCGCCCCCAGATGCCGATCGTGTTCGGGGTGG